>NZ_BBWM01000005.1:0-173455 GCF_001463805.1 Aureimonas sp. D3
GATATAGACCGTCGAGTTGTGCGTGCCAACCGAACCCGCCGCGTCCGTGAAGGTGACGTCCATCGCGATGCGGTCGCCAGGCTGAACACCGGACGTGTTGATCGCGGCAGCGAACGTGTAGGCGGCAGCTGTCGACGTGCCAACGGCGGTCGTTGCGCCCCAAGTGCCGCCGTTGTCCAGGTGACCCTTGAGCGTGGTGGCCGAGGTACCGGTCGCCTGAACGTTCGAGATGCCGACAGCCTGGTCCTGGCCCTTGGCAGTCGTCGTCAGGGTGAAGGTGTGGGTGGCGCCAACAGCCGCAGCCGTTACCTTGTTGGTGCCGAGTGTGGTACCACCGTTCATGTCCGTGGCGTTATCGATGGCACTCTGAAGCGCCGTAACGAAGGCGGCCTCGCTAGTCGCAGATCCGGCGTTACCGTTGTTCAACGTCGCCAGGTACGAGCGCGAGCCGTACTGGAACGTGAACGTGATGGTGTCGGAGCCGCTCAGCGCCGTGTAGGTGTTGTCGGTGGCCGGAGCCGTCGTAGCGACAGCCGCAGTGGCCGTGCCAGCACCAGGCGCGGTACCCGTCACGGACGTTCCCAGAAGGCCCGTCAGGACGCCATCGCCATCAACAGCCTGCATACCCGTCACGGCGATCGCGGACGAACCACCCGAGCTGGCCGTGGTCAGCTTGATGTTGTTCGAAGCGTCGACGCTGACAGTCACCTTGCCGGCGCCGACAGCGGTGTCGATCGTGGACTGCAGAGACGAAACGAAGTTCGTCGCGTTGGTGACCGTGGTCGGCTTGAACGTGACCGGCATGACCGAACCACCATCAACCTGCAGGTTGAACGTGATGCGGTCCGTCTTGTCGAGACCGACGAGGTTCAGCGTTCCGAGCGTCGCTACAGCCTGCGTCGCGGTCTGGTTGCCGGTGCCGAGCACCGTGGAAACAGCGCCCAGACCCTGGTTGTTCGGGGTTGCACCGGTCGCGTCGATACCACCAACCGTCAGCAGCGAGCCGTCAGCGGCCGTCAGAGCGTTCTTCGTGTTCAGGAGACCCGAGCTTGCCGGGTTGGCGTCGAAGAGAGCGACCTTCGAAACATCGACGTTCACAGTGCCGATGGAGACAGCGTTGTTGGCGCTGCGAGCGAAGGAAGCGACGATCGACTTGGTCGCGTTGTAGCCCGTCGCCGACGAGTCAACCGACAGCCAGTTCTCGCCCGAAAAAACGGAAGAGCCGGCGATCGACTTTAGCTGGTCCTGAAGCTGGCTGATTTCGTTCTGGATCGTGTTACGATCGACGCCGTCCTGCGTCGCAGCCGTCAGCTTCGACTTGATTTCGTCGAGAACGTCCTTGGCTTTGGTCAGGCCCTGGTAGGCCGTATCGACCGTGGCAGCACCCAGACCGAGTGCATCCTTGACGGTGCCGAGCGACTTGTTATCCGACTTCAGCGTCGCGGAGATCGACCAGTAGGCAGCGTTGTCCTTGGCTTCGCCGATTTTGAAACCGGTAGAGATACGGCCCTGGACGGTCTCGAGCTGAGACTGGGTAGCCTGGAGAGTACGCAGCGCGGTGAGAGCGGCAGCGTTCGTGTTCACAGAGGTCATGGAAGATGTCCCGATAAATACAATCGTTGGGACAGACCGGATCGAGCCGGCATAGGAGTTCGGCTTCATGCCTATGACCGTGAGCCCTTGGGCCTTTCATCGGTCAATCTCCTATGACACTCAATCTAGGAGTCAAAGTTTAAGGCGTGGTAAAATTCGTTTTTGTCACTCGATTTTTCCATTCTGACCACCGCCAAGCCTGTGCTGGAAGCACCAGTCAATAGATCGACTTACTGACTACATGAACGATCGCACCAGACTGCCCGTCAGCATGTTCCAGCCGTCGATCAGGACGAAGAACAGGATCTTGAAGGGGAGCGATATGATGGTCGGGGGGAGCATCATCATACCCATGGACATGGTGAGGGTCGCCACGATCAGGTCGATCACCAGAAAGGGCAGGACGATCAGGAAGCCGATCTCGAAGCCGCGGCGCAGTTCCGAGATCATGAAGGCGGGAACGAGAACGCGGAAATCCACGACCTCCCCTTCCCCAGAGCCCTGCTGCACTTCCGGCAGCCGGTCGCGATTCGAGGCCTGCGCGAAGTCGGAGAAGAGCGCCAAATCTTGGCTGCGCACCTGATCCAGCATGAAATCGCGGAAGGGCTCGGCAATGCGCGGCAGCGCCTCTTCTTCCGTGATCTGCCCCTTCATCAAAGGCTGCAACCCGTCGCGCCAGCTCTGATCGAAGGTCGGCATCATCACGAAGAAGGTGATGAAGAGCGACAGCGAGATGATGATGAGATTGGCGGGCGTCGTTTGAAGGCCGAGCCCCGAGCGCAGGATCGACAGCGCGATGACGACGCGCGTGAAGGCCGTGACCATCACAAGGAGGCCGGGCGCGATCGAGAGAACCGTGACGATGCCGAAAAGCTGGACGATACGGCCCGAGACGGCCGTATCGCCGGCCGGAATCAGCGAGGCCAGGCTGTTGGCGGCATTGGCCACCGCGTCCTGCGCATGGGCGGGCGCGGCCCAGGCCGCCGCGAGCAGCGCGGCGGCGAGAAGCGCGCGTCTCACTTCACCACCAGCGAACGAACGGTGACGTCGACGACGGCGGGCGAGCGCAGGCGCGCGCGCTCCAGAAGGTCTTCCTTCAGATGAAGAAGGCCGCGCGAGCCCTCGATCTGCGCGAGTTCCAGCGTGCGCAGGAAAACGAGCGTGTCGGCCTGGACCTGATTGGTCAGCGCTGCCTCGTCCACCTTTTCCGTGCCCTGCTGGCGCAGCACAAGACCCATTTCGAGGCGGGCCTGCGCGCCAACGGGGGAGGACAGATCGGTGAGAATGGCGGGAATGGTGACGAAGCTTTCCTTGGGCGGTTCGCCCTTGGCTTCCTTGTTGGCGAGCGAGCCGTGCTCGCCCGTCTCCGCCTTGGCCGACTCGCCATGTCCGCCCTCAGCGGGCTTGGCCTCGCCATGCGCGGCATCAGCCGGATGAGCTTCCGCCGCGCTCGCATCGGGCGCGGGTGCGGGAGCCGGTTTCAGGAGGAAGCCCAGCGCCGCGCCGCCGCCGGCCGCCAGAAGCGTCAGCCCCGCCACCACGGCGATCATCTGCATCTTGCCGCCCTTCTTGGCTTTCGGGTCGCCGCCCGCAAGAATGGCAAGCGCTTCGGGAGTGAGGTCGGTCATCAGGCGCTCCGGCACGAGACAATGCGCTGTGGGAAAGCCGCAGCCTCCCGCCCGAGCGGGTTCCATCGCGGCCTCGATGCCCTGCCACTGGCGCGACGCATCGCGGGCGGGTGGGGCATTGAGGAAAGTGTTAATAAATCGTGCTGGCCCGAGCCTGACCGCACCGCGCAACAAAAAACGGGCCGGCGAACCGACCCGTTTCCAAGGGAGAGGATGGAGAGTTCGGGCGAAGCGGCGCTTCGCCCTGGACGCCTCAGTAAGGCAGCGCGTTGTCCAGGACCTGCTGGCCCCAAGCCGGCTGCTGAACTTCCGTGAGGCGACCCCGGCCGCCGTAGGAAATGCGCGCTTCGGCGATCTTCTCGTAGGAGATCGTGTTGTTGGGCAGGATGTCGCCCGGCCGGATGATGCCGGCGATCGACAGAACGCGAACCTCGAAATTGACGCGGATTTCCTGCTGGCCGGCAATATAGAGATTGCCGTTGGGCAGAACCTGCGTGACCACGGCCGCGACGGAGACGTTGATCTCTTCCTGGCGATCGACCGTGCCCTTGCCGGCCGTCTTGGTGCCGTTCTTGAGGCCGAGATCGGCGCCCACAGTGGGAAGCCCCCAGGAGCCGAAGGACCCTTTGAGATCGGCGCCGACGCTGACACCCGAATCGCGCGAGCGCTTGGTGTTGTTGTCGAGCTTGGCTTTGTCGTCGATCTTGATCTTGACCGTGACGATGTCGCCGACATTGAGCGCGCGCGTGTCGCGGAAGAAGTCGGCGTTGCGGCCGGTCCAGAGGGAGTTCACGTGGCGCGGCGGCTCGGGCGAATAGGCGGCCTGCGGCTGAACCACGGGCGGGAACTGATGCAGCCCCGTTCCCACCGGCGTCAGCACGGGCTCCTTCATCAGGTCTTCGCGCGTCGTGGTGCAACCGGCCAGAACGCCGGTGGCAAGAAGGCAGGCGAGGATTCTCACGATTTCTGTTCCTCGGCAGCGGGCGGCGAACCGGCAGAGTCCGCCTGGGCCGCGCGGTCGGTCTTCTGGATGATGATGGAGGCCAGTTCCGCAGCGACGGGCGCGGGCATCTCGGCCAGGATGGCGCTCGCTTGGCGGGACTTGAGACGGGTGAGCAGCGCGGCTGCCGCCGGGCGCGTCATGCCGACAAGCTGTCCGGCGGCCGCGTCCGGCTTCATGCCCGAATAGATCTGGATCATCGTGTCGGAGGTAGAGTCGATGAAAGCCTTGCGCTCGGCCAGCCAGCCTTCGACTTCCTTGCGCTTGGCATCGAGTTCCTCGATCCGGGCGTTGAGCTGACCTTCGGCCTCCTTCAGCTGAGCGAGCTGAAGGGCGTTGCGCGCGTCGAGAGCGGGGTCGGAAATATTGGAGCAGTAACGCTGCACGTCCGTCGTCGGCTGAACCGGAACGGAGGCTTCGGTGCCGTCGGCGCCGATCACGCGCACCTTCACGGGCGTCGTCGGCGGCCCGACGGGCTCCTTGCTGCCCGAAGCCTCAGCAAACTGAAAGCCGCCCAGAACCAGGACGCCGGCCAGAAGCGCGGTGCGAAGCGAAGACGAGCGGACGAAGGGCGAAGGGGTCATGACGGATCTCACTGAACCACGAGGTCGGCTTGAAGCGCGCCGGAGGTCTTGATGGCCTGAAGAATGGCGATGATGCCGGTAGGCTTGAGGCCGAGCCGGTTGAGCCCGCGCACCACGGCGTCCAGATTGGCACCCTGCACGATGGCGAGATTGCCGCCGCCCTGCTGCGCGTCCACCGTCGTGTCCTTGGTCACAACGGTCTGCCCGTTGGAGAAGGGCGCCGGCTGCGAGACATTGGGCGTGTCGGTGATGCGGACTGTCAGGCTGCCATGGGTGACGGCGACCGTCGAAATCTTGACGTCCTGCCCGATGACCACCGTCCCGGTGCGCTCGTCGATGACGACCTTGGCGGCCTGATCGGGCGTGATCTGAAGATCGCCGAGATCGGCGAGGAAGCGGGTCGAGGAGAGCTTGGGCGGGCGCGTCAGCGTGATGTTGCGGAAGTCCTGCTCGCGCGCCACGGGGCGGCCATAGGCCTGCACCGAAAAGGCGTTGATCGCGTCCACCACACGGATCGCCGTGCGATAGTCCGGGTTGCGCAGTTCCATCGTAATAGTGGGCGTGTCCACCGTCGCGCGTTGCACCTCGCGCTCGATCAAGGCGCCGCCGGCGATGCGGCCGGTGGTCGGCGTGCCCTGCGTCAGGCTTTCGTTGGTGCCCTCGGATGAGAAGCCGCTGACGGCGAGCGCGCCCTGGCCGACGGCGTAGATTTCGCCATCGGGACCATAGAGGGGCGTCATCACCAGCGTGCCGCCCATCAACGACGAGGCGTCGCCGAGCGAGGAGACGTTGATGTCGATGCGCGAGCCGATGCCCGAAAAGGCCGGCAGATCGGCGGTCACGACGACAGCCGCGACATTGCGCGTGCGTGGATTGGCCGAGCGCACGTTGACGCCCATGCGGTCGAGCATGGACTGGAGCGATTGTTCGGTGAAGGGCGAGTTGCGCAGGCTGTCGCCCGTGCCCTGCAGGCCGATCACCAGACCGTAGCCGACGAGCTGGTTGTCGCGCACGCCCTTGACGGTCGTGATGTCCTTGATGCGCACGCCGCCCGAGGGGCGCACGCGCGGCACCACCATGTTGAAATTCTCGCGCGCGCCGATGCCGGCCTGGCTGTAGCCGGCGCCCGCATAATCGGCCGCAAAGGCCGAGGTCAGGCCGAAGGAAAGGCTCGTGGCGACGAGCATCGCTCGCTTGAGGCTCATTGTGAGGACACCTCGATCGTGCCGTCTTCCATGGCGATGCCCGAGATCGTGACGCCGCTGTCGGTGTTGCGAACCCGGATGGCCTGACCCGCCGAGCCGGACTGGAGCGGCAGGCCCATGCCGGTGATCAGCAGGCCTTCCTCGCGATAGATCAGCTTGGCCGGAACGCCGGCCGTCACCGAATCGGGCGACTTCAGGTCGGACAGGAGAATGGGCTGGTTGGGCAGCAGCGTGCGGCGGGCGAGTCGGTTCTTCAGCATCCCCTCTTCGACCACGTAGGAGGACAGCTGCTCGCCCGGAACGGTGAAGCGCATCGGGATGATGCCTTTGTCGAGCACGCTCTGGCCGGGATAGACCACGGCGGTCGGCACCGGCAGGTTGAGATCGGCCGCGCCGGCCGGGGCCGGCGACAGTGCGACGAGAAGCCCCGCGCCAAGCAAGCCCGCGAGGGAGAAACGGCGAAGAAGCGGGGCTGCGATCATGGTTTAGCGAATACCCTTCGAGACGACGCCGGCCATTTCGTCGGCTGCCTGGATGACCTTGGAGTTCATCTCGTAGGCGCGCTGCGCCGAGATCAGCTCGGAGATTTCCTTGACAGGATCGACGTTGGAATTTTCCAGATAGGCCTGCTTGATCACGCCATAGCCGGGATCGCCCGGAACGCCGGCGATCGGCGTGCCGGAGGCGACGGTCTCGCGGAACAGGTTGTTGCCCTGCGCGGCGAGGCCCGGCTCGTTGGCGAAGTTGACCAGCGAGATCTGGCCGATGAGCTGATCTTGGCCGCTGACCTTGGCGTAAACCTGACCTGCCTCGTTGATCGAGACCTGCGTCGTGTCCTGCGGGATGGTGAGGCCGGGATCGACCACGAAACCGTCGAGCGTGACGAGCTGGCCGGTGGCGCTTTTGTTGAAGGCGCCGTCGCGGGTGTAGAGCGTTTCGCCGTTCGGGCCTTGGATCTGGAAATAGCCCTGGCCGTTGATGGCCAGATCCAGATCGTTGCCGGTCTGCTGCAGCGCGCCCTGGATATGGACGGTGCGAACGGCGGCCGTGCGCACGCCCAGACCGATCTGCACGCCCTCGGGGATCGTGTTCTCGCCGCCACGGGCGGGCACGCCCTGCGCGCGCTCGACCTGGTAGAGAAGATCGGTGAACTCGGCGCGGGCGCGCTTGTAGCCGGTGGTGTTGATGTTCGCGATATTGTTCGCGATCACTTCGACATTGGTCTGCTGGGCGTTCATGCCGGTCGCGGCGATCGCAAGGGCGCGCATTGCTTTGGTCTTTCTCAGATCGACATGCGGGAGAGTTCAAGATAGGCCGAGACGACCTTGTCGCGGATCGCGATAGCCGTCTGGAGCGTGCGCTCGGCGCCCATGACCGCGTCCACGACGGCCTGGGTCGAGGCCTTGCCGTTCACGCCCTGGATCGAGGTCGCTTCGGCGCTTTTCACCGTCTGGTTCGCTTCGCGCGCCATGTCGGCCATCGCGGCGGCAAAGCCCTGGCCGGCGGCCGCGTGGGCCTCGCCGGCGGCGGTCGTGCCGACCGACATCGAGGTGGGATCGAGGCGGAAAGTGTCGACGCGCGCGGCCGCGCTTCCGATAGCGGGGATCATGGCGTTCAGCCTCTCATGAGATCGATGGTCAGGTTGATCAGCTCACGCGCCTGCTTGACCACCTGCAGGTTCGCTTCATACGAGCGGTTGGCCTCGCGCATGTCGGCCATTTCGACGAGCGGGCTGACATTGGGCATCTTGACGTAACCGTTGCCGTCGGCCGCCGGATTGCCCGGATCGTATTCCGATTTGAACTGCGAGCGGTCGAGGCCGACATCCTTGACCCGAACGATCTCGGCGCCGGTCAGCCGGTCGATCTCGGAGGTGAAGGTCACGGTCTTGCGGCGGTAGGGATCGGTGCCCGGCCCCTCGCCCGTGGAGCGGGCGTTGGCGACGTTTTCGGCCACGACGCGCAGGCGCGTGGACTGGGCCTCGAGGCCGCTGGCGGCAATGCGAAGAGCGGAGGAGATGGCATCGGTCATCGACTGTCAGCCTTTCAGCGTCTGGAGATACATGCGGTGAAAGGCCTTGGCGATCGACGTATCGAGCGCGAAGTCTCGGGAGATCTCACCGGCCTTCAGCATTTCCTGCTCAAGGCTCACCGAGTTGCCGGAATGGGTGATGTCCCAGGGCGTCTGGCGCGTTTCGTCCACACCGAAATCCCGCCCGGCCGAGGCCACGAGATGGCTGGGGTTGGAGGCTGCAAGTTCCAGCTTGGTGGTTTCGAGAACGGAGGTGAAGGGCGACACGTCCTTGGCGCGATAGCCGGGCGTGTTGGCGTTGGCGACGTTCTCGGCCACGACCGCCTGACGCTGCGAAAGCCAGTCTGCGCGGGTGGACGACAGGCCGAAAAGATAAAGATCGCTCATGAAGGCGTAAATCCTCGAGAAACATCTCGTAACGCCGTTTTAAGGATAGGCACTTGTCCGAAGCTGGCCAAACATGAAAAACTCGTTTATTAACCTGATGTTAACAAGTATTAATCGTAATTAATACATGCCACCCGGTCAAAAAAAGACCCCGCTCGAGCGGGGTCTGTGGCGGGTCGGGAGACGAGCGAGGTGCTGGTCAGCGCATGTCCGTGGAAAGGCGAGTTGGCTTTCGAGCCCAGACCATGCGCAAGTCAAAGGACGAGAGCCCGCTTGGCGCAGCCACGCTCGACGCCAATAGCTTACACGCGGGGCGCGGAGCGCATCCGCGCGGCCTCGATGGCTTTCGCCAGACGCTGCGTGTTGACGCTCGGGTCGGCGTCCGGGTCCTTGAAGGCGATATAATTGATATGGACAGCCGCTCGCGTGGCGGTGAGGGTCAGGCGGAAGTGGACGCTCACCTCGGGCAGGCGCAGTTCGAGGTCGAGATCGATGGTCGGGGCCGAGCCCCAGCTCAAGTGCTCCTCGCCGCTTTCGGCAAAGCGCAGGACGCCGGGAGCCAGATAGAGCTGGGCGGAGGATTCCACGATATCGGCGATATTGCCGAAAGCGTCCATGCGCAGGAACGCCACATAGTCGGCCGGTTCCACAAGCCGCAGTTCAGCCACGACCTCGCGGAGGCCGTTCGCCACGAGACGTTCCCGTTCGGCTGCGTGCTTGTTGCGAACGTTAAGCATGACTTGGGCGCCCATGGAGAACCTTTACGCGGGAAGAACAAGATGATCCGGGCAAGGAAACACGCGATCCGGATCGATTAGGCGACACCAATTTCCAGGCGCGTCCCCGGACGCTCATGGAGATAGTAGATGACTTCCGCGACGGCCTTGAAGAATTGCGGAGGGATCATCTGATCGACTTCCACATGATCGTACATCGACCTTGCCAAGAGCTTGTCCTCGACCACAGGAATGTCATGTGTTTCGGCAATCTCGCGGATTTTCAAGGCCATGGCGTCGACGCCCTTGGCCACGACCAGCGGCGCGCCGCCTTCTTCGCGGACATAACGTAGCGCGATGGCATAGTGCGTCGGATTGGCGATCACCACGGTGGCCTTGGGCACCGAGGCCATCATCCGCCGCTTGTTGCGCTCGCGGGCGATCTGGCGCTGGCGCGCCTTGACCATCGGATCGCCTTCGGCCTGCTTCATCTCGTCCTTGATCTCCTGCTTGGACATGCGCAGGTCGCGCCGCCACAAGATACGGGAAAACAGGAGATCGGCCGCCACCAGCAGGATCGTCGCCACGGACACGGCCGCGAGCAGGCGCATGGCCAGACCGAGGATCGTTTCGGGAAGCTGCTGCGGATCTGAAAACATCGTCGCCAACAAGAGAGGCAGTTCCTTGGAAAGTATCCAACCGACGATGATCATAACGCCGAAGAACTTGAACAATGACTTAGCGAACTCGGTGAAACCGCGCTTTCCGAACAGTCTTCCCCAACCTTGAGTTAGCGAGACGTTGGACGCTTTGGGACGAATTCGTTCAAGATTGATCTGGGGCGGATTTTGAAGAAGGGAAGCCAGTATTCCGGCCACGATGAAGAGGCCGGTGGCCGGAAGCACGAAATGCGCGGTCTGCAGCGAGATCGTATGGAGAAAGCCGAGCGCGTCGTAGCCGTTGCCGATCGACCATTGCGTCGGGTTTTCGAAGGTGACCTTCAGATCGCTGAAGAGCTGCGCCGCGTTGTTGCGGGCCTGGAAGATGACGACGCCGATGGCGGCCAGAAGCGAGGCGAGAATCGGCGCTTCGCGAGAGACCGGAAGATTGCCCTTCTCGATCGTATCTTGAATGCGCTTCTCTGTCGGGTCTTCCGTTTGGGACTCTTTGTCCGCACCGTCCGCCATGGTCCGTCCGCTCCCAATCGCATAAGGCACAGGGCCGGGCGCGGACCGTCATGGTCCCCGCCCGGCCCTGGCCGTCATTCGCCCCGTTCGGTGAGGTCGAGCCGGCCTTCCGCCGAAAGGCGCAGCGCGGCGGCGGCGATCGAGCGGCGCGCGTCCTGGACGGCGGTCGCGGCGACCGCTTCGTTGCGGCTGAGTTCGGCCTCGACCATGCGCCGGGCGCGAGCGCCGAGCGCGGAGAGAACGGCCTCGCGCATGGTCTCGTCGGTGCCCGAGAGCGACTGCGTGACCGTTTCGGTCGGGATCGCATCGAACAGGAGCAGGCGGGACTTCCTGGGCAGGCCCGGAATGTCCTCGAAAGCGAAGAGCAGCTTGCGCAGCTCCTTGGCTTCTTCCGGCTCGCTCGTCTCGATCGCGTTCAGGAGATCGTCGGTCTGCCGCTTTTCCATGCGGTTGACGATCTCGGCCAGCGTTGCGTGGCGCTGCTTGCGCTCGGCGCCGTTGCCGGCCGACACGAAGGATTCGCGGAAGCGATGCTCGATCAGGCGCGACATCTGCTCGGTCGGCGGCTTGGCCGACAGCATACGGCGCACCACGTCGTTGCGTAGCGGCCCTTCGAAGGAGGCCACGACCTGCGCCGCGACCTCGGCCTTGAGGCGCTGGACGGCATAGGCGATGACCTGGGGATGCTCCTTCAGGAGCAGCGCCGTGATCGCCTGCGCGCCAAGCTGTTCCATCTCGTACCAGACCGGCAGCCCCGCATCGCCTTCCATGGCCTCGTCGGCGTCGAAGACGAGCGCGAGTTCCTCGCTGGAGAGCGAGGAGCGCAGGAGCTTGGACAGCTCCGAATCCAGGCCGATCAGGCCGGGTCCGGCGCGAAACGCGTCCTGGAAGTCGGCGACGATCGCGTCGAGTTCCACGGCCGTGATCGGCTTCTGCTGCGACGCGCCCTGGCGCAACGTGCGGATTTCTTCCGGCGAGAAATGCTTGAGGAGCTTGGCCGCGCCTTCGCCGCCGAGCGTCAGGAGCAGGATCGCGGCGCGCGCGGCGCCCGATTTCTGCGGCCCTTCGAGCTCCAAAGGAGTGTAAGCACCCAACATGGCCGAACCGTCAGATCGCGCCGGAGGACTTCGCGCGCGCCTGGTGGGCGGCCGGCGACACGATTTCCGTCAGCGTGATGCCGAAGCGCTGATCTTCGTTTTCGAGAACGACCACCTCGCCGCGCGCCACGATGCGGCCATTGACCATCAGGTCCACCGGATCGGAGACATTGGTGTCGAGCTTGACCACCGCGCCGCGTCCGAGCTTCATCAGATTGGCCACCGGCATGACGGTCGAGCCGAGCACGACCTGCATGGTGACGGGGATGTTCATGATGACGTCGAGATTGGGCTGAACCGGCGGCAGGTCGGCCGCGGCCGCCATCGGCATCTCGTCGTCGTAGCCTTCCGCCATGAAGCCGTGTTCGGCGCCGAGCTCGGCGTCGGTCTCGGTGGCGAATTCGCTCTCCTCCATCCCGAAATTCGGGGTGAAGGTCGTTTCGGTCTCGAGGTCGATCGTCTGGTTGGCCATGGAAGAAAAGGTCCTTCGGAACGTCGTCGGGTCGAAGCGACCCATCATTTATTAACGAATAGCGACTGGAACTGACGCGAAGCGGGAGGGCGTGTCGGCATCGTTGGCCGGGGCGATCCGGCGGCGCTCGTAGCTGTCGAGAATGATGTCGAGCCGCTCGGCGAGTTCGCGGGCTTCGGCCATGCGCTCCTCGAGGGTCTGGAGCGTACGGACGCCCTCGCTCTTGAGAAGCACGACGGCATTGGCCGCCTTGTTGATGGACTGATCGGCGTCCACCAGTACGGCCCGAAGCGCCGTCTCGTCGCTGCGCAGCCGGCGCAGCTCGCGATACATGGTGCCGGTGCGCCAGCTCGTGACGAGCAGGGCGCTGACCAGAAGGGCGTCAATCAGCCAAGATGTCATCGATGAATTCCTCCGTCGGATCGACCGCTTCCTCGATGCGCACCATGTAGCTGTCGCGCGAGCGACCCATGTGCCCGCGGAACAGACGCTGCCCCTCGCATTCGAGAACGAGCAGGCTTTCCATCGTGACGGCGAGCGAGATCGTCTGGCCGACCTGGAAACAGGCGACTTCGCCGAGCGTGGTCGGATGTTCGGCCAGAAGCGCGCTCACGCGCATGTCGGCCTTCTGGAATCCGGCTTCGAGCCCCTTGGTCCAGCTCTCGTCGACGATCGAGGGGCTGGTGTCGGGGATGACGGCCAGCGCGCGCTTGTGCGTCGCGAGGACCGACTCGGGGATGGCGACCCGCATTGCCGCCACGCAGCGTCCGATCGACAGCTCGAATCGGAACTCCACGAACTGCCGGCTGTCGGCCGGGATCAACGCATCGACCTTGGCGCCAATCTCGTCGACGATGAGGCGGTCCGGCGCCATGGCGAGCGGGGCGATGTCACCGAACACGCCGTTGCCGCAGTCCACGAAGGCGCGCAGCGCGTTGTCGGCGAAGAACCGGGCGACGCTGGTGAGCGGGCGACCGGCTTCGGGCTTGTTGCGCCCGTCGCCACCGAAGGCCGCTTCCGCGATCGTGTCGGCGAAGAACGGGCCGGCGGCGAGAATGGCGGTCTCGCGCCATTTGGGCGAGCGCACGGTCAGCGCGAGCTGGGTCTCTGTGGCGCTCATCGAGCCGGCATCGAACGTGAAGTTCGAGAGGTCCACGAACTCGATCTTGAGGGGCGTGGCATAGTTGGCGTTGATCTTGGCCGTTGCGGCCTCGGCCCAGGCGGCGCCGATGATCTTGAGGCGGGGATAGCGGTCCGGTTCGATCCGGGCCGCCGAGCGAAGACGCTCCCCGATGCGGCGGTCGGTAACGGTGTCCATGGAGCCTCCTTAAGCCGCGGGAGCCGCTGCGCCGCCGCCGATCGTCTCGGCTTCGACCTGATCGATGGTCGGACGGTCATAGGCGGAGATCGCCTTGCGGCCGTATTCGAGCGCCACCTGCGGCAGGGCGCCGTTCATGTAGGCGATCAGCGTCTGCTTGATGATGACATACATGCGCATCTGCTTGTCGCGCACGGACTTGATCTTGGCCGCCATCGGGGCGAACACGCCGTAGGAGAAGAAAATGCCGGCGAAGGTTCCCACCAGCGCCGCGCCGACCAGATGGCCGAGCACTTCGGGCGACTGGTCGAGCGCGCCCATGGCGTGAACGATACCCAGAACGGCGGCGACGATGCCGAGCGCGGGCAGACCGTCGGCAACTTCCTGAACCGCCTGCTTGGGCTTCATCTTGTCATGCTGGACGGTGTGGATTTCCTCGTCCATCAGCGCCTCGATCTCGTGCGGGCGGGCATTGCCGATGATGATCAGGCGGCAATAATCGCAGATGAAGTTGGTCATCGCCTGGTTCTTCAGGATGTTCGGAAACGCGCTGAAGATCGCCGACTCGGCCGGATTGTCGACATGGGCTTCCACTTCCGAGCGCGACTTGGAGCGCATCTCGCGCATCAGGGAGTGGAGCAGGCTGAGCAGGTCGAGATAGTCGCGCTGCTTGGGAACGGCGTCCTTGAAGGCCTCGCCCATCGCCTTGCCGGTGTCCTTGACGACCTTCATGTTGTTGGCGACCAGGAACGTGCCGAGCGAAGCGCCCAGAATGATAAGCAGTTCGTAGGGCTGCCAGAGAACATAAAGATGGCCGCCGGCAGCGACATAGCCGCCGAGAACGCAGCCAATCGTGACGAGAAGGCCGAGAATGATACCCATCGGGTGCCCCTGGTGAAGAAAGGATTTCGTTAACCCTTAGGCACCCCGACTTGCGTGAGACTGTGCGTTGCGCAACAGCTGGAGCGTGCATCGCGCGGTCAGGTTCAGGCCATTTGCGGCAGGTTATTGTCAGGGAGAACGGGCTTTTTCCGAACTCGGATCAGGCCCGCCCGCGCCCTGCGGACCCGGCATTTCCTCGCGATCCAAGGCCTCCCCCATGCAGACATCGCTTCCCGTCGCTCTCTCCGGTCAGCTCGCAACGGAAAAGCGCCTCGACACGATCGCCAACAATCTGGCGAACGCGCGCACGGTCGGCTTTCGCTCCGAAGAGGTGAAGTTCGAAAGCTTCCTGTCGCGTACCGCCCCCGAGACGGTCGCCTTCACCTCAGGCGGCGAGCGCTACATCTCCACTCGCGCCGGCGAGCTGACGCAGACCGGCAATTCGCTGGATATGGCCGTCAAGGGCGACGCCTTCTTCGCCATCCAGACCCCCAAGGGCACCGTCTATACGCGCGACGGGCGGATGCAGATGAAGCCGACCGGCGAACTCGTCACCGTCAACGGCGAGCCTTTCCTCGATGTCGGCGGCGCGCCCCTGATGATCGATCCCTCGGGCGGTCCGATCTCCATCGCCCATGACGGCATGATCACGCAGAAGAACGTGCAGATCGGCGCGGTCGGCCTGTTCAAGATGCCGGTGGGCGCCGACCTCCAACGCGCCGGCACCTCCGGCGTCGTTCCCAACAAGGCAGCCCAGCCGCTGGTGGATTTCGAGGATACGGCCGTCGCGCAGGGCTATGTGGAAGGCTCCAACGTCAATCCCATTCTTGAGATGACGCGCCTCATCGAAGTGCAGCGGGCCTTCGAGCAGGCCGCCAACATGATCCAGACCTCCGAGAACTCGCTCAACTCCGCCGTCACCCAGCTCGGAGCCACGAAATGACGGCAGGCTCCAGGCAGAAGGTCGATCTTTCGGGCCTGAACGAGCCGTTGATCCGCATCAGCGGGCATATCGTCGATGTGTCCGCGCAGTCCTTCCGCGTGGCGGGCCTCAGCCCCTATGTGAAGCTCGGCGACTGCGTGGTCTGCGACGGCCCCGAAGGCGAGGAACTGGGCGAGGTCGTGCGCGTCGAGGAAGCCTCGGCCACGGTGAAGCCCTTCGCGGTGCGCTTCCAGAGCGGCGTTCGCTCGCTCGCCTGGCGCACCGGCCCCGTCACGGTATCGCCGGCCGCCAGCTGGCGCGGGCGCACGATCGATGCGTTCGGTCGCCCCTGCGACGATCGGGGCCCCCTCGAACAAGGCCCGGTCAGCTATCTTACCGACACGCTGCCGGACGCTGCGCTGCGGCGCGGGCGGGTGACGCAGCCGGTGGCCACCGGCGTCAAGGCGATCGACATTTTCACGCCGCTCATTCGCGGCCAGCGCATGGGCATCTTCGCCGGGTCGGGCGTCGGCAAATCCACGCTCATGGGCATGTTGGCGCGCGCCAAGGGCTTCGACACGGTGGTCGTGGCGCTGGTGGGTGAGCGCGGCCGCGAGGTGCGCGAGTTTCTCGAAGTAACCATGCAGGGCGAACTCGGCCGCGTCGTGACCGTGGTGGCGACAGGCGACGAGAGCCCGATGATGCGCCGTCTCGCACCCAAGACCGCGATGACCGTCGCCGAATATTTCCGCGACCAGGGCGACCATGTCCTCCTCATCGTGGATTCGGTGACGCGCCTTGCCCATGCGGCGCGCGACGTGGCACTGGCCGCCGGCGAGCCGCCGGTGGCGCGCGGCTATCCGCCGAGCGTCTTTTCCGAATTGCCCCGCCTTTTGGAGCGCGCTGGCCCCGGCGCGCCGGACAGCGGCACGATCACCGGTCTCTTCGCGGTTCTGGTGGATGGCGACGACCACAACGAGCCGGTGGCCGATTCCATTCGCGGCACGCTGGACGGGCATATCGTGCTCAGCCGCTCGATCGCCGAGGAAGGCCGCTTCCCGGCCGTGGACGTTCTCAAATCCATCTCGCGTCTGGCCGACCTGTCCTGGAGCCACGAAGAGCGAGAACTGGTCACGCGGCTGCGCTCCATGATCTCGCGCTACGAGGACACGCGCGACCTGCGCCTTCTCGGCGGCTATCAGCGCGGCGCGGACGCGACGCTCGACCAGGCAGTCGATCTCGTGCCTCATGTCTATGGCAATCTTCTGCAAGGCCCCGCCGACGGCCCGACCGACCAGCCCTTCGACGAACTGTCCCGGCGTCTCAAGGCCGGCATGGCCGGAAGCTGACATGGCAAAGCGCCGGGGCGAAGCTCCCGGCGCTCCTCGATCCGCAGCAAGGCTGCATCGGCCCCGCGTCAGTCCAGACGCGATCGCCTGGCTGGCTCGCGTTGGCTCCAGCCTTCCAGTTCGGCGCGTGGCCGCTCGGCCGGCCCGTCCCGCCAGCCGATGTCTCGCTTGATCCAGTCGGGCATCTCGTCTTCGCGCATCGTACCATGAGGCGGCGCGAGACGTCGCGCCAGCGCACCCAACCATAAGCCGAGTTTTGTCCACGCATGGCGGGGCTCCGCCGCGTGCGCTCCGTCGAGCATGCCCGTTCGCATGGGTTCGATCCCTCTGTTGATAGGCTCGAACATGGCGTGAGGCGGCTTGCGGGTCCAATCGAAGCTCGCGCATAATGCATAAGGGAGCTTTATGCATCATGTCTCGCAACCTGCCGCCGCTTGCCGCCCTTCGCGCCTTCGAAGCCGCCGCGCGCCATTTGAGCTTCACCAAGGCGGCGGCCGAGCTGGGCATGACGCAGGCGGCCGTCAGCTATCAGATCAAGATTCTGGAAGAGCGCGTCGGCGCACCGCTGTTCCTGCGGGGCAAACGGCAGATCGCGCTGACGGAGGTCGGAGAGCGGTTCGGCTCAAACGCGAGCCAGGCCTTCGATCTCATCGCGGACGCGTTCGAGGCCGCGCGCGGCGGGGCTTCGGGCGTTCTCACCATCAGCGTCATCCCGACCTTCGCGACCGGCTGGCTGGCTCGGCATCTCTACGCCTTCCAGCTGTCTCACCCTGAGCTCGCCGTGCGACTCCAGACGACACGCGTGCTCGCGGACTTCGAGCGCGAGGGCGTCGACATCGCCATTCGCGGCGGTCCGAGACCAACCAGCCCTCTCGTCTCGCATCTTCTGCTGCGCGCCGATTTCACGCCGATGCTGAACCCCGCGCTGGAGGCGAAAGTCGGCCTGCCGCTCGGCAGCCCCGCCGACCTCCTGCACTATCCCCTGATCGACCCGACCGATCCCTGGTGGAACGAGTGGTTCGCCCATGCGGGAATCGAGCGGCCGGGCTTCGACAAGGATGACGGCCACAAGATGGGCGGGCAGGATCTGGAGGCCATCGCGGCGGCGGCCGGGCATGGCGTCGCGATCCTCACGCCCTTCTTCTACAAGGAGCTTCTGGCGTCCGGGCAGTTGCGCCAGCCCTTCGACCTCCTCTGCCCGACCGAGCGGGGCTATTGGCTCTGCTATCCTCCCGCGCGCCGGACCTCGCCCAAGATCAGGGTGTTTCGCGAATGGCTTCTCGGGCATTTCCCGGAGGGGGAGAAGGAGCGATCAAGCTTCGGGCCGAGCGGCTGATCGCGTCCGGTGCGCTCGCCTTCGCACCGCACTCCCCCGCCTGCTGTTTTCGCAGGGCCTCCAACGCCGAGACAATTCCGCTTCGGCCGGAAATGCTCTAGAAGCCGCCCATGGCTCCTCCCCCGCTCCTTCGCCTCGACGGCGTGCGCCTCACCTTCGGCGGCACCCCTCTTCTCACCCATGTCGAACTCGGCGTCCTGCCGGGGGATCGCATTGCACTGGTCGGGCGCAACGGCTCGGGCAAATCGACCCTCCTGAAAATCGCCGCTGGGATCGTCGAGCCCGATGGCGGCGAGGTCTTCCGCCAGCCGGGCGCGACCATCCGCTATCTCGCGCAGGAGCCCGATTTCGGCGCGGCCGAGACGGTGGAAGCCTATGTCATGGCGGGCCTTGGCCCCGCCGACGAGCCCTACCGCGTCACACGTCTGATTGAGGGTCTCGGACTTCGCGCCGACGCGCGGCCGGGCGATCTGTCGGGCGGCGAGGCGCGCCGTGCGGCGCTGGCGCGCGTTCTCGCCCCCGAGCCCGACATCGTGCTTCTGGACGAGCCGACCAACCATCTGGACCTTCCGACCATCGAATGGCTGGAAGAGGAAATCCGCTCTATCCGCTCGGCCGTGGTCATCATCAGCCATGACCGTCGCTTTCTGGAGCGCACGACCGAGGCGACCGTCTGGATCGATCGCGGCTCGGCGCGCCGCCTGAACGAAGGCTTCGGCGGGTTCGAAGCGTGGCGCGACAAGGTTCTCGAAGAGGAAGAGCGCGACCTCCAGAAGCTCGATCGCAAGATCGTGCGCGAGGAGCACTGGCTGCGCTATGGCGTCACCGCCCGGCGCACGCGCAACGAGCGCCGCCTCGCCGGCCTGCACCAGCTGCGCGCCGACCGCAAGAACGCCCGCCGCGCCGTGGGTACGGTGGAAATGGTGGTGGGCGAAACGCGCGAAAGCGGCAAGCTCGTCATTGAAGCCAAGGCCATCTCCAAGGCCTATGGCGAGCGCGTCCTGATCGACGATTTCTCGACGCGCATCCAGCGCGGCGATCGCGTCGGGCTCGTCGGTCCCAATGGCGCGGGCAAGACCACGCTTCTCAAGATGTTGATCGGCGAGACGGAGCCCGATTCCGGCACCGTGCGTCTCGGCACCAATCTGGACCTCGCCTTTCTCGACCAGAAGCGCGCCTCGCTGCGCGACGATCTCTCGGTCGCCGACGCGCTGACGGACGGGCGCGGCGATCAGGTCATGGTCAATGGCGAGCCGCGCCATGTCGCGGGCTATCTCAAGGACTTCCTGTTCCAGGCCGAGCAGATCCGAACGCCGGTCGGCAATCTGTCGGGCGGCGAGCGGGCGCGTCTGCTCCTGGCAAAAACCCTCGCGACCCCCGCCAACATTCTCGTTCTGGACGAGCCGACCAACGATCTCGACATGGAGACGCTGGACCTCCTTCAGGAACTCATCGCCAATTATCCCGGTACGGTCCTTCTTGTCAGCCACGACCGCGACTTTCTCGATCGCACCGTGACGAGCGTGATCTCGCCCGAAGAGAACGGGCGCTGGCTGGAATATGCGGGCGGCTACAGCGACATGGCCGCCCAGAAACGCGGCGCGCAGAAGGAAGCGCGCAAGGCCGAGAAGCCGAAACCGGCGGCCTCGGGCGGATCCGCAAGCACTGCATCCAAGCCGGTGGGCGCGGCGACCAAGCTCTCCTTCAAGCAGAAATTTGCGCTGGAGAATCTGCCCAAGGAGATCGCCAAGCTGGAAGCCGCGATAGCCAAGGCGGAAGCCGAGATGGCCGATCCCGCGCTCTTCACCAAGAACCCCGATCGCTTCTCCAAGCTCGCGGGCGCCATCGAGAAGGACCGCGCGGCCTTGGCCAAGGCCGAGGACGAGTGGCTGGAGCTGGAAATGCTGCGCGCCGAGATGGAGGGTTGAGCGTCAGGCTCAGCCGCCCCTCACCGCCTTCCAGGCCGGGGCGATCACCCGGCCGACGATCGGGATCAGCGCGAACCCGACGACGAGTCCGACCAGCCCGGAGCCGAGCGCCGTGACGAACCAGCCCAGAATGCCGCCGATGCCGGGGGCGAGGTTCGCCACGGTGAGGCTCGCCTCGTGGATCACATGCTCGATCCCGTCCAGCCCGTATCCGGCGAGGCCGTGGACCAGAATTCCGCCGCCGACCCAGACCATGGCCGCCGTGCCGACCACCGCCAGCACGCGCAGGAAATGCGGCATGACGCGGACCAGCCCACGCCCGAAGGCGGCGAGCGCCCCCTCCCCCCGCCGGGCCAGCGCGACGCCGACATCGTCGGCCTTCACGATCAGCGCCACCGCGCCATAGACCACAGCCGTGATGCCGACGGCCACGATGGCCATGACCACCGCCTTGGTCCAGATGCTGCCATCAGGCAGACCGGCCAGCGTGATCGCCATGATCTCGGCCGAGAGGATGAAGTCGGTCTTCACCGCGCTCGCCACGCGCTGCTCTTCCAGAAGCGCGGCGTCGGTCGTCGGCGGGACGGACGTGTCCTCATCAGCGTGCTCGGCATGGGGCACGAGCTTCTCGTAGATCTTTTCCGCGCCCTCGAACGAGAGATAGCAGCCGCCGAGCATCAGGAGCGGCGTGATCGCCCAGGGCGCGAGAGCGCCGAGCGCCAGCGCGATTGGCAGGAGAAACAGGAGCTTGTTGCGCACCGAGCCCTTGGCGATGCGCCAGACGATGGGCAATTCGCGGTCCGCCGAGAAGCCGACGACATAGCGCGGCGTCACGGCCGCATCGTCGATCACGACGCCCGCTGCCTTCGCACCGGCCTTGGCGGCTTGCGCGCCGACATCGTCCAGCGAGGCCGCCGCGACCTTCGAGAGGGCCGCCACGTCGTCCAGAAGGGCGATCAGTCCGATGCTCATGATGCTTGCAGCCTTGATCGAAAGAACACAGTCCGACCCCGTTCATACACGCGGAATGTCCATCCAACGAGATCGTGCGCACTCGCCGCTTTTCTTTTACGCGGTGCGATGCACTCTTGGATCACGGGCAGGCATTCAGGGAGACGCATCATGGCTTCAGGCACGCGGATCGAATCGCGGACGATCGCGACGCGGCTTTTGACCCTGGCCGGGCTGTTGCTCGTTCTCGGCCAGCCCGCAGCGGCTTTGGAAACGAGTGCGCGCACGGCGATGATGGTCGATCTTGCGAGCGGCACCGTTCTGTTCGAGAAGAGCCCGGATCAGGAAATTCCGCCCGCCAGCCTGTCCAAGCTGATGACGCTCGCCGTCATCTTCGATGAATTGCGCAAGGGCTCGGTGCGGCTCGACGAGACCTTTCCCGTGTCGGAATATGCCTGGCGCACCGGGGGCGCGGCGTCCGGCGGCTCGACCATGTTCCTGCCGCTGAACTCACAGGTGAGTCTCGGCGATCTCATCAAGGGTATCGCCATCCAGTCCGGCAACGACGCGACGATCGTGGCGGCCGAAGGGATCGCCGGCTCGGTGCCGGCCTTTGCCGAGATGATGAACCGCAAGGCGCGCGAGCTGGGGCTCACCCATTCGCATTTCGCGAACCCGCACGGGCTGCCCGATCCCGGCCAATATGTCTCCGCGCGCGATCTCGTAACGCTGGCAAGCTACATCATCCGCGAGTTTCCCGAGCAGTATCCGCTCTTTTCGGAAGAGGAATTCACCTTCAACGGCATCACCCAGCGCTCGCGCAACCCCTTGCTGGCGCTGGGCGCGGACGGGTTGAAGACGGGGCACACGGCGGAAGCGGGCTATGGGCTCGTCGCCTCGGCCAAGGACGACACGGGCCGGCGAATCGTCTTTGCGATGACGGGCCTCAAGAGCGTGAAGGAGCGGGCCGAGGAAGCCCGCGCCATGATGACGGCCGGCCTGCGCGGCTTCGAAACGGTGGTGGTGGCCAAGGCCGGCGAGGCGATCGGCGAAGTGCCGGTGCAGAACGGGGCCGAGCCGAGCGTGCCGGTGCGCCCGGCCGGCGAGATCCGGTTCCTCCAACCGCGCGGCGCAGGCGGCGGTCCGGTCACGACCGAGATTCAGCCGATCGGCCCGGTGGACGCGCCCGTGCCCGAGGGCCGACGCATCGCGCAGTTGAAGGTCATGCGCGACGGGCAGGTCCTGCGCGAGGAGCCGCTCTACGCGGCCAAGCCCGTCGAGGCGGCCGGCCTGTTCCAGCGCATCCAGAACAAAGTGCTCGGCCATTTCCGATAAGGGCAGAGAGGCCGCCGGGCGCGGCCTCTTCGTCTGTCAGAGCGAGGGCCGCGTCATGGCATCGGCCACGGCGTGATGGGCATAGGGCTTGCAGAAGAACAGGCTGTCCTCGGGGAGTTCGTCCACCTCCGGCCCGCGCACGCCCGACGTGACGAGGATGCGCACGGACGGCCATCGCTCGCGCACCGTCGCCGCCAGGCGGTAGCCATCCATCGAGCCGGACATCTGCACATCGGTGAAGAGCACGCGAATGTCGGGTGACGATTCCAGAAGGCGGATCGCCTCGTCGGCGTTGCGTGCACCATAGGACACGAAGCCGGCCTCTTCGGCGATGTCCATCGCATCCATCATCATCAGCGTGTTATCATCGACAATCACGGCGCCGGGGCGCTGGGGCAGGAAAGCACGACCCAAGGGAAGTATCCTTCGAACGAGACGGGCTCGGACGCGTCCGGAGCCATTAGTTCGAAGCTATTACTATAGCCTTGCGCTCACCTTTCCATGCAGCGCGAAGACCAGGCCCTCCGGCGGGAAATCCATGGACGCCGAACCGTCGAAATAGGGCGCGACGATCCGCTGGATCAGCCGTGTGCCGAAGCCCTTGCGCTCCGGCGAAACGACGGGCGGGCCGTCGGTTTCGCGCCAGGTGAGATCGAACGCGCCTTCGGGCGACACGGCCCACTCGATGTCCACATAGCCGGTTTCGTTGGATAAGGCGCCGTACTTCACGGCGTTGGTGCCCAGTTCGTAAAGCGCCAGCGACAGCCCCAGCGCCTGCTGGCTGCGCAGCACCAAGGACTGGCCGGATACGCGGATACGCTCGCGCACATGTTCCAGTGCCACCAGCGCGGAGGCCACGACCTCGTGGATTTCGGCCGTTTCCCAGTCGTCCCGCGTCAGGATATCCTGCGCGCGCGCCAGCGCGGCGATGCGGCCGGACAGGGCGTCTCTCCCCTCCTCCAGCGAACCGACCTGGCGTAGCGTCTGCGTGGCGATGGCTTGCACCATGGCCATGGAATTCTTCATCCGATGGGCCAGCTCCCGCGTCAAATCGACTCGCTGCTGATCGGCTAGGATGCGGGACGTCACGTCGTAGCCTTCGACGAAAATGCCCGTCACCTGCCCGGCGGTGTCGCGCAGCGGCTGGTAGACGAAATCGAGATAGCGCTCGACGGGCTGGGTGTCCGGCTCGCCCGCCACCACATAGCGCGCGCCTGCCTGCGTCAGGGCTTCGCCGCTCGCATAGGCACGGTCGAGCAAGTCGCCATAACCCTGCTCCATCGCGTCGGGCAACGCGTCCGCGACGGGACGGCCAATCAGATCGCGGTTTCCGATTAGCGCCTGATAGGCGGGATTGACCCATTCGAAGCGGTGCTCCGGCCCCTGCAACATGGCCATGAAGCTCGGGGCCTGCTGAAACATCTGCCTGAATCGGGCGCGCTCGGCCAGGATCTGACGCCGCGCGATCACCTCGCCCGTGGTTTCCGTGCAGGCGCAGAACATGCCGCCCACCTCGCCCGACTCGATGCGAACGGGCGTGTAGGAAAAGGCGAAATGCGTTTCCTCTGGATAGCCGTTCCGGTGCATCACGAATTCGATATTGTCCATATGCGTGGAGACGCCCGCATAGGCGCGGTCGAGGATCGGCTCCACCACGTCCCAGAGGTCGAACCAGAGATCGCGAAAGGGGCGGCCGAGCGCCTGGGGATGGCGCTGGCCGCACATGGCGGCGTAGCCGTCATTATAGAGGGTGATCCGGTCCGGGCCCCAGACGATCAGCATCGGCTGACGCGACCCGAGCGTGATGCCGACAACCGTCCTCAGGCTTTGAGGCCATGCCTCGACAGGCCCCAGCGATGTCGCGGACCAATCGAACGCACGCATCAAAGCGCCGCACTCCCCGCCGCCCGAAAGGAACGCCATGTTCCCTTCATCGTGCCACTGGAGCCCCTGTTTCCCCTGCAAGCCCCGAACCCCCGTCTTGTCCATCCTTCATATCTAGCTTGAAGCGCCAAAATCCAAGTGGCTTCCCCCTGCGGGACGGTAGGCCCGAATATATCTGCATGGCTGACGATCGCTCAGCGCGCGAGGAAACCGCTTGACGCTGAACTGCGACGCGCCGATATAGGCCCGGTAATTCCGCGTTTGCGCTGCGCCTGCCTTCTGCGATGTTCGAGAATCGGACTGGTCGGGCGCCTGCTGGTCGAAATTTTCGTGCCAGCCGCGGTCCGCGCTGATCTGTTCCCGCGCAGGAACGTTTAGCCGTTTATCGGCCCTCCTGTGGGCCGAAGCCATCGTAAGGCATTTCTTGACCCAAACGAATTTTCAGGCGCTCGGCCTTGCCGACGCGCTTCTGTCCGCTCTCGCGGCCATGGACTTCACCGTGCCGACGCCGATCCAGGCGCAGGCTATCCCCGCTGTTCTGAAGAACCGCGACGTTCTGGGCATCGCCCAGACCGGCACGGGCAAGACTGCGGCCTTCTCCCTGCCCATTATCGATCAGCTCCTGCGCGCCGGCGGCCGGCCGAAGTCCGGCTCCGCGAAGGTCCTGGTGCTCGCTCCCACGCGCGAACTCGCCATCCAGATCGCGGACAATGTGAAGGGCTTCACATCAGGCACGCCGATCCGCCACATGACCGTGTTCGGCGGCGTGTCGATCCGTCCGCAGATGGAAGCGGCCCGTCGCGGCGTCGATATCGTGATCGCGACCCCGGGCCGCCTTCTCGACCTGATCGACCAGCGCGGCCTGACGCTCGCCGACATCAGCCACGTCGTGTTCGACGAAGCGGATCGGATGCTCGACATGGGCTTCATCCGCGACATCACCCGCATCGTGAAGATGCTGCCGACGAGCCGCCAGTCGCTTCTGTTCTCGGCGACCATGCCCGACAACATCGCCTCGCTGGCCGCCAAGTTCCTGAAGAACCCGGTGCGCGTCGAGGTGACGCCCGAGGTCGTGACGGTCGAGAAGATCGACCAGAGCGTCTTCCTCGTCCCGCAGAAGATGAAGAAGCACTGGCTGATCAAGCATCTGCCGGGCTTCGAGAAGACCGTCATCTTCACCCGCACCAAGCATGGCGCCAACCGTCTGTCGGAAGACCTGGAAAAGGCCGGCATCGGCGCGCTCGCGATCCATGGCAACAAGAGCCAGGGTGCGCGCCAGCGCGCTCTATCGGAGTTCCATGCCGGCAAGCTGCGGGTTCTGGTGGCCACCGACATCGTGGCGCGCGGCATCCATGTCGACGACATCAGCCATGTCGTGAACTTCGACCTGCCGGAAGAGCCGGAAAGCTACGTGCACCGCATCGGCCGCACGGCGCGCGCGGGCAAGTCGGGTATCGCGGTGACGCTGTGCGATCCGTCCGAGCGCTCCAAGCTGCGTCAGGTCGAGAAGATCACGGGCCTGCGCTTCGACGTGCAGACCAACGAGTTCTCCGACGCCTCGGCCGTGGCCGACGAGCCGCGCGGCGAACGGGCGGCCCGTCCCCAGCGCGGACCGCGCCCGGCCCCCCGCGGCGAGGGTGGACGCGGCGGGCGTAACGGCCAGCCGGGCGAGCGTCGCCCCCATGGCGACACGCAGCGCGGTGCGCCACGCGGCGAGTCCTCCCGTTCGGACGAGCGCAACGCCAACCCGGGGCGCAACCGCACCCGCCGGGGCGGCGGTTCGCGCCCGCAGGGCGGCTCGCGCGTCGCGGGCTGATCCTCGCGCATCATCAGAGAAGCGAGAAAAGGGGCCGCAAGGCCCCTTTTTTCATGCGCGCTCCGGTCCCTCGCTTTGGCGCGCGGCAGTTGCGCCGGGGCTCTCATCCCCCATATGCAGGGCACGAAACCCGCGACGAAAGACCAAGTTCATGGCCGAGACGGTAAAGGTCGACATCCCGCACAAGCTGACGCGCGAGGCGGCGCGCCAGCGCATCAGCGAAGGGTTCGACCGCGTGCGTTCCGACGCGACGGGCGGGATGCTGAAGTTCGAGGACCAGTGGACCGGCGATCATCTCGACTTCCGCGCCGGAATGCTCGGCCAGCGCATCGTCGGCCGGCTCGATATTCTGGACGATCACGTCCATATCGAGCTGGACCTACCGGGCTTTCTGGCCTCGCTCGCCAACAAGGTCACCGGCAAGATCCGCTCCGAGGGGCAGATCCTGCTGGAGAGCAAGAAGGCCTGAGCCTCAAGGCGTTGCGGGGGCGCTGCGCAGCGTGGCGTTCTCGGCCACGATCACCGGGCTGGACGGACCCGGGGTGATCGAGCGGATCGAGCCGAGCCCCGGCACCACGGAGCCGACCTTGACGCGCATCAACTCGTTGCGCGTCGCCAGCAGCGCCTCGTCCTTGAACACCATCACGATCTGATAATCGTCCGCCGTCGGCTCGCGCAGGCGCACGATCTGCGGCGCGGGCATGGCACTGGCCATGTCGAGCGAGCCGGTTTCGATCTTATCGGTCTTGGGCGGCATGTTGGCGAGCGCCGCTTCCTGAAAGTAATCCGGCGACCGGATCGACACCACGAAGGACCACGTGAAGAAGCCGGCCGAAGCGAGCGCCAGAAGAACCGACCCGGACCCCACCACCCAGTCCGCCATCGACCAGTCGTCGGCGAAGCGGGCCAGCTTGATCGGCGGGCGTGTGGACTCCGCTTCCTCTGTTTCTTCGTCGTAGAGGTCCAGCGTGGCGATGTTGGTCATGGCGCAATCCTCGGGTGCGGAATGACCCAAGGGTGGCGCTCGGCCCATTAACGAAGATCGACGATCCCGCATCGACGCTCAGTAAATCGCGCGTTAAGGTTAGTCGGATATGAATCAGGCATCGCATCCTCCCGGAGTCCTCTTCTCTTGATCCGCGACAGACGCCGGCAATCGCGCCGCAAAACGAGATTGCGGCCCGCCAAGCTCCTGACGGAGGGGGGCCAATTCCTGTGTGATTGCGCGGTGGTGGAACGCTCCGATCGCGGCGCGCGCATTCGCGCCTTCGCGCCGGTGCAGGTGATGATTCCCGAGATGCTCTTCCTGTTCGACGAGGTGGAGTCGTACAAGCATCGCTCGCGCATCGTCTGGTCGAAGGGCCCCGAACTCGGGCTGGCCTTCGTGTCGCTGGCCGAGTTCGTCGAGGATGGCGAGCGCCACCGCATTGCCGGGCGCTTCTATGCGGTGTCGGAATAGCGCAATAGCTGACCTTGGCGTGATCGGCTCTGGCCTTGCGGCGGATACGCCGTAGGTTATGCCGGGATGTCTCCGACGAACCGGAACCCTGCGGATTTGATCCGGATTGCTGCCCTTCTTCTCGGCCTGCTTCTGACGGCGGGGCTAGCCTTTCTCGTCTATGCCCTCAGCCCCGAGGCGATGGAGCCCGTGCCGCCTCAGCCGCGCGCCGCGTTCTCGCAGCTGGCGGTCGAGCGCGGGCAGCGCGTGGCGCTGATCGGCAATTGCGTGAGCTGCCACACAGTGCCCGGCGGCGCGCCCTATGCCGGCGGCTATGGCGTGGACACGCCCTTCGGCACGATCTACGGCACCAACATCACGCCGGACGCCGAGACCGGCATCGGCACTTGGTCGCTCGAGGCCTTCACCCGCGCCATGCGCGAGGGCATTGGCGCCAAGGGCGAGCATCTCTACCCCGCCTTTCCCTATGATCATTTCACCAAACTTTCGGACGGCGACGTCGCCGCGCTCTACGCCTTCCTGATGACGCGCGAGCCGGTGCGCCGGACCACGCCAGAGAACGATCTACCGGCCATCCTGCGCTTTCGCCCGCTTCTGGCCGGCTGGAAGCTCCTAGCCTTCCGCGAGGGGCGCTTCGAGCCCGATCCCGCGCTCAGCGAGCCGCTCGACTATGGGCGCTATCTTGTGGAGGGCGCGGGCCATTGCGGAGCCTGCCACACGCCGCGCAATCTGATCCAGGCCGAAACGAGTGACGAGGCGCTGCGCGGCGGCCTATCCGCCGGCTGGTCGGCCCCCGCCATCGCCGGGCCGATCGAAGTGACCGCGCCATGGACGCAAGGCGCTCTCGAGACCTATCTGCGCGATGGGTTCGACCGGGATCACGGCGCGGCTGCCGGCCCGATGCAGCCGGTCGGCGCGCATCTCGCCCGCACGCCGATGGAGGACGCGAGCGCCATCTCGGCCTATCTCCTGTCCCTCATGCAGCAAAGCGAACGAGCGCCACTTGCGCCCCGGACGGAGACCAAGCCGGACACGATGCCGGGCGCGGCGCTCTTTGCCGGCGCCTGCGCGAGCTGTCACAGCGGCTCCCCTGCCTCCGCCTCGCAAGGCCTGCCGCTGGAGAAAAGCGGCGCGACCCACGCCGAGAGCGCGCGCAATCTCGTGCAGTTCATTCTTCACGGCCGGCAGCTGCCCCCCGGCGCGGCGGGCGCAGCCATGCCCGGCTTCGCCCGGCTCCTGACGCGCCAGCAGGTGGCCGATCTCGCCGCCTATATCCGCGCGCGCTACTCCAACGAGCCGCCCTTCCAGCAGCTGGATGCCACGGTGAACGAGCTGGCGGATCGGGCGGGGTTGCCGTGAGGCGCGCGGTGCCCTTCTCACAGAGGAACGATCGGACATGGTGACGCTGACCGTCAACGGCCGGCGCGTCGAGACGGACGCCGATCCGACGATGCCGCTTCTCTATCTCCTGCGCGACGAGCTGCAGCTGAACGGCGCGAAATATGGCTGCGGCGTCGGCCAATGCGGCTCCTGCGCCGTGCTGGTGGACGGACGCTCCTCCTTTTCCTGCCTCCTGCCCGTGGCGGCGCTCGAAGGGCGCGAGGTGGTGACGCTGGAAGGGCTCGGCGCGGGCGAGAAGCCGGGGCCGGTGCAGGCCGCCTTCATCGCCGAGCAGGCAGCCCAATGCGGCTATTGCATTCCCGGCATGATCATCGCCGTGGAAGGGCTCCTACGCCGCAACGCCTCGCCCGACGAGGCGGCGATCCGTGAAGCGCTTCAGCCCCATCTCTGCCGCTGCGGAACCCACGCGCGCATTCTCCGCGCGGCCCTGCGCGTGACGACGCCTCCCGCTGCCTCGGCCAAGCTTGAGGGCTCCAAGCCATGAGCCCCGACCTCTCCCGCCGCCTCGTGCTGAAAGGCGGCGCGCTGACGCTCTTCTTCGCGCTCGCGCCGGGTTCCGCGCGCGCGCAAGAGGCCGATATCGGCGGCGAGGGCGCGCAGGCCGGCGGCGCGCTACCGGGCAGTCTGGAAGACACGCCCCGCCTGGACAGCTGGATTCGGCTGGGGTCCGATGGCACCGCCACCGTCTTCACCGGCAAGGCGGAGCTCGGCCAGGGCGTGCGCACCGCGCTCTGGCAGATCGCGGTGGAACAGCTGCGCATGGCGCCCGATCGGGTCCGGCTCCAGACCGCCGACACGGGCGCGACGCCGAACGAAGGCTTCACCGCCGGCAGCCAGTCGATCAGCGAAAGCGGCGCGGCCATCGCCCATGCGGCGGCCGAGGTTCGGGCCCTTCTTCTTGCGCGCGCCGGCGAACGGCTTGGGCTTGCCCCCGAGAGCCTCAACGCCGAAGACGGCATCGTACGCGCGCCGGACGGGCGGAGCCTTGCCTATGCTGATCTTGTGGCCGGGCTGGATTTGGCGATCGACGCCCGCCCCGGCGCGCCCCTGATCCAGGGAGCCGAGCGGCGCGTGGTCGGCCAGCCCGTGCCGCGCCTCGACATTCCCGCCAAGCTGACGGGTCGCGCGGCCTATATCCAGGATATGAGACCGAAGGGCATGATCCATGCCCGCGTCCTGCGCCCGCCCCTGCCGGGCGCGCGGCTTCTGGACCTCGCGCCAGCCGAGGTGGAGGCGATGGAAGGCGTTCTGAAAGTCGTGCGTCAGGGCAGCTTCGTCGGCATCGTGGCGCAAACGGAATGGCAGGCGATCCGCGCGCGCGACGCTCTCGCCCGGCTGGCGCGCTGGAACGAGCCCGCCCCCCTGCCCCCGGCCGGCTCGATTCATGACTGGCTGCGCATGGCGCCAGCCGAGACGAGCGTGATCGCGGAGACCGCCGGCCCCGCGCCGGAGGGCGAGTGGATCACCGCGACCTATCGGCGGGCCTATCAGATGCACGGCTCGATCGGCCCGTCCTGCGCGCTGGCCGAGATTCGCGACGGCCAGCTCACCGTCTGGAGCCATACGCAGGGCGTTTTCCCCGACCGGGCGGCCATTGCCGAACTGACGGGCCTGCCCCCGGAGCGCGTGCGCGTCATCCACGCGGAGGGCGCGGGCTGCTACGGTCATAATGGCGCGGACGATGCGGCCGGCGATGCCGCGCTTCTGGCGCTCGCCGTGCCGGGCCGGCCGGTGCGCCTGCAATGGATGCGCGAGGACGAGCATCTGTTCGAGCCCTATGGCTCGGCCACGGTCTCGCAGATCGGCGCGCGGCTTTCGCCCCAGGGGCGGATCACGCAATGGTGCTACGATGTCTGGTCCATGCCCCATTCGACGCGGCCGGGCACGGCGGGCAATCTTCTGGCCGGCCGGCTGGTGGAGCCGCCCTTCGAGCCTGAAACGCCGCGTCCCATTCCGCAGCCGACGGGCGGCGGCGACCGCAACGCCATTCCGGGCTACGACCTCCCGAACCAGCGCGTGACCAACCATTTCGTCGCTGAGATGCCGGTGCGCGTGTCGGCGCTCCGCTCGCTGGGGGCCTATCACAATGTCTTTTCGCTCGAGAGCTTCATGGACGAGTTGGCGCTCCGCGCCGGGGCGGACCCCGTGGCCTTTCGGCTGGCGCATTTGAGCGACTCGCGCGCGCGCGCCGTGGTGGAAGCGGCGGCCATGCGCTTCGGCTGGGACCGCTGGGTGCCCAAAGGTCCGATGCACGGACGCGGCTTCGGCTATGCCCGCTACAAGAATCTCGCCGCCTACTGCGCCGTCGCACTGGAGCTCAGCGTCGAGCGTGACACGGGAAACATCCAGATCGGGCGCGTCGTCGCGGCCTGCGACAGCGGCGAGGCGGTGAACCCGGACGGCATCCGCAACCAGATCGAAGGCGGGATTATCCAGGCCACAAGCTGGACTCTCTTCGAGGAGGTCGCCTTCGGCGAGCGCGGCCCGGCCTCGCGCGACTGGGCGAGCTATCCGATCCTGCGCTTCTCGTCCGTGCCGGCCTCGGTCGAGGTGCATGTTCTCGACCGGCCGGACGAGCCTTTTCTCGGCACAGGCGAAGCCGCGCAGGGGCCGGCGGCGGCGGCCATCGGCAATGCGCTGGCCCATGCCACTGGCTCGCGCCTGCGCGATCTGCCCCTGCGGCCCGAACGCATCACGGCCGCGCTAGGAGCGTGAAGCCCCAAACGAAAAAGCCCGCCCCGATCGATCGGGGCGGGTTTCTCACAATCGCTCCAAGAGCAGAGGCTTACTCGGCCGGGACGACCTGGATCGTGCCGGTCTCTTCCGTGGCCGGGCCGAGCGGCTTGGCGTGGCCGGCCAGCGCGGCATGGAGGCGGTCGGTGTCCAGTTCGCCTTCCCAGCGAGCGACGACGAGGGTCGCGACCGCATTGCCGACGAGGTTGGTCAGCGCGCGGCATTCCGACATGAAGCGGTCGATACCGAGGATCAGCGCCATGCCGGCGACCGGAACGGAAGGCACGACCGAGAGCGTCGCGGCCAGCGTGATGAAGCCGGCGCCCGTGATGCCCGCCGCGCCCTTGGACGAGAGCATGGCGACGAGAAGCAGCAGAACCTGCTCACCCAGCGAGAGATGGATGCCGGTGGCCTGTGCGATGAAGAGCGCGGCCAGCGTCATGTAGATATTGGTGCCGTCGAGGTTGAACGAGTAGCCGGTCGGGATGACGAGGCCGACGACCGACTTCTTGGCGCCCGCCGCTTCCATCTTTTCCATGAGCGAAGGCAGAGCGGCTTCCGAAGAGGACGTGCCGAGGACGAGCAGCAGCTCTTCCTTGATGTAGCGGACCAGCGCGACGATCGAGAAGCCGTTGTAGCGGCAGACCGCGCCGAGCACGACGAACACGAATAGGAAGGCGGTGATGTAGAAGGTGCCGATCAGCATGGCGAGATTGGCGACCGAGGAGATGCCGTACTTGCCGATGGTGAAGGCCATGGCGCCGAAGGCGCCGATCGGGGCGGCCTTCATCAGGATGCCGACCAGCTTGAACATCGGAGCCGACACGGCCTGGAAGAAGTCGAGAACCGGCTTGCCCTTCTCGCCGACCATGCCGAGCGCCAGGCCGAACAGGACGGAGAAGAACAGGACCTGAAGAATGTCGCCCGAGGAGAAGGCGCCGACGATCGTGGTCGGGATGATGTTCTGCAGGAAGCCCGTGATGGTCTGCTCATGCGCCTTCACGGCGTAGTCGGCGACGGCTTTGCCGTCGAGCGAGGCGGGGTCGATGTTGAGGCCCGCACCCGGCTGGATCACGTTGCCGACGATGAGGCCGATGATCAGCGCCAGGGTCGAGAAGGTGAGGAAGTAGAGCATCGCCTTGCCGGCGACGCGCCCGACCTTCTTCAGATCGCTCATGCCGGCGATGCCGGTGACGATGGTCAGGAAGATGACCGGCGCGATGATCATCTTGACGAGCTTGATGAACGCATCGCCGAGCGGCTTCATCGCCTCGCCGGTCTGCGGGTAGAAATGGCCGAGCAGGATGCCGACGGCGATCGCCGCCAGAACCTGAACGTAGAGCTGCGCGTAAAGCGGCTTGCGGGGAGCGGGCTCGCTCGCGACCACGGGTATGGATGCCATGAATACCTCCCAAACAGGTTTCTTCGCGCGGCTCATCCCGACCGCGTCGTGAAGGCTCGCGATCCGCAAACCTTTCGAAAACCATCATTGCAAGCGCCGTGCCAAATGCCGCGCAGGGCAGACATGCCGGGAACGCAAGGCTTTCTAAATCGTTTGAAGTGCTGGCACTGCGTGACGTGTGCGGATTTTCACTCAACCTTTGCCGGCGCTTGTGCGATATTCCGCACAAGATGATCCATGCTGCTTCACCTCGTCCGTCTCCTACCGTGATGCGTCTCGTGACGCTGGCGGGCGGATTCGCGCTTCTGGTCGTGGCTTGGCTGGCGGCGGGCGAGATCGGGCGGCGCGGCGCCGACAGCCAGTTGGCGGATCGATCCGAAAGCGCTCTGGCTGCCGCGGCTTCGGTCCTGCGCAGCGAGATCGGCAAGCAGCGCGCCGTCCCGAGCGTGCTCGCCGAAGACCCCGAAGTGCTGGCGGTTCTACGCGAGCCGACAAAGCCGATGCTGGAGCGTGTGAACCGCCGGCTGGACGGCCTGGCGGCGACGACGGGCGCGAGCGTGATCTATCTCGTGGCGCGCACGGGCTTGGCGATTGCCTCCAGCAATTATGCCGATCCGCAAAGCTTCATCGGCAACGACTACCGTTTTCGCCGCTATTTCTCCGAATCCATCACGGGCGGCCAAGCCGAGCAATATGCGCTGGGCTCGGTCAGCCGCCGGCCGGGGCTCTATATCGCGCGCCGGGTCGGCAGCGCCGAAGCGCCGCTCGGCGTCGTGGTCCTGAAGATGGAGTTGGACGCCGTGGAAGAGACATGGCGCGCCGGCGGCAACATCGTCTTCGCGACCGACGAGCCGGGCGTGATCCTCGCGACGACCCGGCCGGACTGGCGCTTTCACACGCTGCAACCTCTTGCTCCACAGAAGCGATACGCCATTCGCGAAACGCTGCAATTTGGCGAAGCGCCCCTGACGCCGCTGAGCGAACTGACCTTGAACGGCGGCACGCAGGGCCGCTTGGCGAGCGGGCCGAACCGGGAGATTCCCGTCTTCGTATCGGAGCGCCCGCTCGGAGACCCCAGCCTGAATTGGCGGCTCTATCTTCTTCTGCCATCCGAAGACGTGCTGGACGAGGCGCAGCGCTCCAGCCGGCTGGTCGGCTTTGCGATCGTGCTGGCGGTGGTCGGCCCCGGCATCGCGCTCCAGCGCCGCCGCCGCCGCTCGCACCAGCGACAGGCCGACCTGCGCGCCACGGCCGCCGAACTGGAGCGCCGCGTTGCCGAGCGCACCGCCGAGATCGCGGACACGAACCGCCGCCTGCGTGATGCCATGGACGCGCGGGAATGCGCCGACCAGCGGGCGGGCGAGTTGCGCGAGGAGCTGGACCAGGCCGCGCGCCTGGCGACCCTCGGGCAGATCGCGGCGGGCGTGGCGCACGAGATCAACCAGCCACTCACGGCCATTCGCACCTATGGCGAGAATGCCGGCCTGTTTCTGGAGCGCGGCGACACGCAGCGCACGGCCGACAATCTGAAGCTCGTGGTGGGCCTTACGGATCGCATCGGCTCGATCACCGGGGCGCTGCGCAATTTCTCGCGGCGCGGCTCGCAGCCGCTTGGCCCCGTCTCGCTGCGCGAGGCGGCGGACGGCGCGCAAATGCTGCTGCACAATCGCTTTTCGGTCGTCTCGGCCGATCTGGTGCGCGAGGGCGACGCTTGGGACCTCAGCGTGCTTGGCGAGCCGATTCGCCTGGAACAGGTTCTGGTGAACCTGCTCCAGAACGCGCTCGATGCCGTGGCCGAGACGGAGGGCGCGCGCATCGTGCTGGCTGCCTGGCGGGACGGCGAAGAGGTCGCGCTCAGCGTCGGCGACAACGGGCCGGGCATCGACCCGTCCGTTCTGCCGCGCCTGTTCATCCCCTTTTCCACCGCCAAGCCGCGCGGACTCGGCCTCGGCCTCGTCATCTCGCGTGACATTCTCGCCGAATGGGGCGGCGAGCTTTCGGCGACAAGCGAACCGGGCCGAGGTGCGACCTTCACGGCGCGGCTTCGATGGGTCCATGAAACAGGGAACACAGCATGAGCGAGACCCTGCCCCTGCCCGTCGCCTTCGTGGACGACGAGGCCGACATTCGCGCCGCCAACGAACAATCCCTGCTTCTGGCCGGTTATCGCCCGCTTCTTTTCGAGCGGGGCGAAGCGCTTCTGGCTGCGATCGACGAGGGCTTCGAAGGCGTGGTCGTCACCGATCTGCGGATGCCCGGCCTCAGCGGGCTGGACCTGTTCCGCCGCCTGCGCGCGGTGGACGCGGACCTGCCGGTGATCCTGGTGACCGGCCATGGCGATGTCGCGACCGCCGTGGATGCCCTGCATGAGGGCGTCTACGACTTCATCGCCAAGCCCTATTCGGCTGCGCGGCTGATGGATGCCGTGCGGCGGGCCGGCGAGAAGCGGCGGCTGGTTCTGGAAAACCGACGGCTGCGCGATCTCGCGCGGCAGGTGGATGCGAGCGATGCGCCCTTGATCGGCGAAAGCCCCGCCATGCAGCGCCTGCGCCACACGATCCGCCAGATCGCGGATGCGGATGTGGACGTTCTGGTGGAAGGCGAGACCGGCTCCGGCAAGGAGGTGGTGGCAAGCGCCCTGCACCATTGGAGCCGCCGCGCGCCCAAACCCTTCGTGGCGCTCAATTGCGGCGCGCTGCCGGAAACCGTGATCGAGAGCGAATTGTTCGGCCATGAAAGCGGCGCGTTCACGGGCGCGGCCAAGCGCCGCGTCGGGCGCATCGAGCATTCGAGCGGCGGCACGCTGTTTCTGGACGAGATCGAGTCCATGCCGGCAGCGCTGCAGGTGAAGCTCCTGCGCGTTCTGGAAACGCGCGAGGTCGATCCGCTAGGGACCAACGAGCGCCGCGCGGTGGATTTGCGCGTCGTGGCCGCCGCCAAGGTCGACCTCGGCGCGCCCGAAGCGCGGGCCTATTTCCGCGAGGATTTGTTCTATCGCCTGAACGTCGTCACCGTGCAGATCCCGCCCCTGCGCGAGCGGGGGGACGACGTGCCGCTTCTGTTTGCGACCTTTCTGGAGCGTGCGGCCAAGCGCTTCCGCCGCGAGCCGCCCGCGATATCTCCGGGCGTGATCCGGCATCTGCGCGAGCATGACTGGCCGGGCAATGTGCGCGAGCTCGTGCATTTCGCCGAGCGCGTCGCCCTCGGGATCGCCGATGTGGCATCGCGGCCGGAAATCCCCCGCGCGGGCCTAACCCTGCCCGAGCGCGTGGACGCCTTTGAGGCGGATGCGATCCGCGAGGCGCTGGAAGAGAACAACGGCGACGTGAAACTGACGATCGAGGCGCTCGGCATTCCCCGGAAGACCTTCTACGACAAGCTCCAGCGCCACGGCATCAGCCGCAAGGATTTCGCCGGCGAGGCGTAGCGTCGGGGAGTTTCGATCGCCGGAAAGCCACCAGCGCGAAAGTGCGGTCGAAGCGTTTTCCATTTGGCAAGAGCGCACGCTCTGACAATCGCGTGAAGATTCGATTGTGAGCCGCCGGCTCTTCGTCTACACAACCGCACGCTCCATCGCGAGCCAAGGAGGACGGCACCCGCCCCCGTGCCCGGACGGGCGGCGTGATGATGCCACTTCCGCCTCTGCGTCCCCCTTGGACGCCGCCACTCCAGAGAGGATGCCATGACGCCCGTTCGGCCCGCCAGCTCGAAGATCGCCACCGTGTTGCGCGTGACGAGCGGCAACTTCCTGGAGATGTTCGACTTCTTCCTTTTCGGATTTTACGCGTCCTATATCTCCAAGACATTCTTTCCGGCCGGCAGCGAGTTCGCCTCGCTGATGCTGACCTTCATGACCTTTGGCGCAGGCTTCCTGATGCGCCCGCTCGGCGCGATCTTTCTGGGCGCCTATGTCGATAGTATCGGGCGGCGCAAGGGTCTGATCGTCACGCTCGGCATCATGGCGACGGGAACGATCCTGATCGCCTTCGTGCCGGGCTACGAGACCATCGGTCTCGCAGCGCCCCTTCTGGTGCTGGTCGGCCGCCTGCTGCAGGGCTTCTCGGCGGGCGTCGAGCTGGGCGGCGTGTCGGTCTATCTCGCCGAAATGGCGACGCCCGGGCGCAAGGGCTTCTATGTGTCCTGGCAGTCGGGTAGCCAGCAGGTCGCCGTCATGTTCGCGGCCGCGATCGGCTACGCCTTGAACAACATGCTGGCGCCGGCCGCCATGAGCGACTGGGGCTGGCGCGTTCCCTTCTTCATCGGCTGCGCGATCGTGCCCTTCCTGTTCTATATCCGGCGCTCGCTGGAGGAGACGCACGAGTTTCAGCAGCGCAAGCACCGCCCCGCCATGCGCGAGGTCTTCGCTTCGCTGACGCGCAACTGGCGGATCGTGCTGCTCGGGATGCTGATGGTCGGCATGACGACGATCTCGTTCTACACGATCACCGTCTACACCCCGACCTTCGGCAAGGCGGTGCTGAAACTCTCCGAGACCGACAGCCTGATCGTCACCTTCTGCACGGCCCTGTCCAACCTGTTCTGGCTGCCGATCATGGGCGCGCTGTCGGACCGGATCGGCCGCAAGCCGCTTCTCCTGACCTTCTCGGCGCTGACCATTCTCACCGCCTATCCCGCCCTGTCCTGGCTCGTGGCGAACGCGACCTTCGGCCATATGCTGGTCGTCCTCTTGTGGCTGTCCTTCCTTTACAGCAGCTACAATGGCGCGATGGTCGTGGCGCTGACCGAGATCGTGCCGGGCAGCGTGCGCACGGCGGGCTTCTCGCTGGCCTATTCGCTGGCCACCGCGCTGCTCGGCGGGTTCACGCCGCTTGTTTCGACCTGGATGATCGAGGCAACCGGCAACAAGGCCGCGCCCGGCCTCTGGATGGCCTTCGGGGGCGCTTGCGGACTGGTCGCCACGCTTCTGATCTATCGCCGAGGCTCCGATGCCTCGCTTCCAGCAGTCGGCCGCACGGCCTGACCGGCTCTCGCCCCGAAGGGACGAGGTTCAAGGGCGGCTCCGGCCGCCCTTTTTTGTCAGGCGGACTGGCGGATGGCCTCGATCAGGCCGGCCAGACGCTGCGTGCCGGAGTCCGTCAGCGTTCCGCGATCGCCGGTCTCGTTCAGAAGACCGGCCTTTTCCAGTTCCTCGACACCGGCCGAGTCGGCCTTGTGTCCCTTGCCGTCGTCGAGAACGACGCGCGTGACCGCCTCGCCGCTGACCAGCGAGTGATAGGCGGCGAAGGTCAGGATCGACAGCGCGTGGTCGCTGAGTTTCTGGCTCATGATGGGGTCCTTTGTTTGGCCTCCGAACCGCAATGCGGGCCACCGGCATTTGCTCCGGTCAGCGGCAAAGTTACGCGGCGAAAAACGCAAGGGCCGACCACACAAAAACTTCCCCTCGCGCTTTCTCGACAGCGCCACGATCCATCGCTACCTCTCGCCGCGCAATCGCAAGGCACGACTGATGACGAAGACCGTAGACCCCGAATTGAACGCGCTGATCCACGAGGTGATGGACGCCCGGCTCATCAAGCCCGGCTCGCCGGAGCATGTCGTGGCCGCGCGCGTGGCGCAGGAAGGTCTCGGCGCGCTGGGGTCCGACGAGCGCGATCTGTTCGAAACCAAAGTCCTCCCGATCCTCGCCAAGCCGATCCGCGAGCAACTGGCCATCGCCTCCATTGTGCAGCGCGGCGGCTATGTGCCCCGCAAGATCGATTTCTGAACACAAGCTTGCGCTTTGCCGGCGCGCGGCGTGGAAATCGCGCGTCTCGGCCCTATCTCCGGAGTAACGTGTTTCCGGAGTAACTCCCATGTCCGCCGACCCCGAATTGTCCCGCTTGATCGCCGACGTGATCGACGCAGGCCTTCTCATGCCGGGGTCGCGCGAGATGGTCGTGGCGCAGCGCGTGGCGAGCGATGGCCAGCGCAGCCTGTCGATCGAGGATCGGCGCGTGTGGGAAAGCGGCGTCCTGCCGATTCTGGCGCAGCCGATCGACATTCAGATCGCCGTGCGCGCGCTGGTGCGCCGCTCGCATCGCCTGCCCCGCCGCGCCGTCGCCTGATCGGCGCCTCGCGCGCCGGGCGGCTCGCTAGCATCAGGGCGTCGCGCGCGCTGCTTCGATCCGAAGGCCAAGGGCCGGCGCGAGTTCGTCGGCGAGAACCGCTCTCACCGCCTTGATCCGCTCCAGCGCCGCGCCGAGCTTGGCGCGGCCTTCGGTCGTCTGGACCACGGACCCGAGATCGGGGCCGAGCGAGCGGACGGAAACGGCGACCGCGCCGAGTTCCGTGTCGGGCGAGAGACTCAAGCCCGGCGTCAGCGCGAGGAGGCCGGACTGCGCGAGGAGCGCGCGCAGCCCTTCGATATCGGCCACCAGCATGGCCGTGTCGTGCCCGCTGCGGCCGAACAGAAAGAGATTGGACGGTGTTTCGCCCTGGCTGGCCGCAAGACCGGGCGCGAGGCGCGTGTCGCCGATCTCATCGAGGCCGCGCACGGCCGTCGTCAGGAACAGAGCCAGGACATCGTCCGGGCTGCGGAACACGGGGTCGGAGGTCTTGGGCTGGGTGAGTCGTCCGGCAAAGCCGTTGGGGTTGCGCCATTGCTCGGCCACCGCATCGGAAATCTGTCCGAGATTGCCGACTATCGTCGCGCCGTAACGGCAGCGGAAGGCGCCAGCCTGCGACGTCAGATTGTCCGATCCCGCGCCGAAGAGAACATATTCCAGCGCCGTCAGCCCCTGCACGGCGACGCTCTGGCGCGGCAGGAGATCGCTCGTCGCCGCGTCCGCGTTGCGCCGGTTGACGATGATCTGCGCCTGACGCTGCGCCGCGCCGCGCCGATCGGGCCAGAACAGGTAGCGCTCCAGCCGGCTGCCCTCGGCGATCGGGCCGAAGGTGATGAACTCCACCGCGCCGAAGGCCTGCGCCAGTTCGCCGAAGCTCTGGCGCGCCGCGACCATCGCCGCTTCGTCCGGCTTGGCGCAGAGCGTGTCGAAGGCCTTGGCCTCCGCCTCGCCGGCTTTATCGAGCCGCTCGTAACCGGGCCGGATGACCTTTTCGATCGCCTGGGAGGCAATAACGGCGCGGGGTGAGGTTTCGGCGAGGGCGGAGCCCGGCGCGCCGGCCAGCGTCGACACCAGGAGACTGAGGATCAAGCCGTGCCGAAATGCACCATGCCGCATCGAAGGAACTCCTCATAGCCGAAGCCGCCGGCCGCAGCCGTCATCCGGCAAGACCCAGCCTTACCGAGCGAAAGCTGGCCGCGATCCGTACCGCCGCCCAGTTCAAGCGCACGCAGCAAGACCGCACGTGATCAACGCCCTCCCCCTTACGCCAGCGCGAACGGCCACGCCATGGCGACGCCCGCCGGGCGCAGGGCCGGCTCCAGCCTCGGCGCGATGACGGGCGTCTCGCAAAGAATCTATCGTCGCCCCGCTGGAACCGCCACAATCCCTCGCTCATCTCTAGGCAGTCCGCCGAGCGCTCCGTTTCGAGTCGCCGGCCGAGGACAAGCGATTGGCCGCCCCGGCGGCTTGCGAACGAGCGAACGAGATGAACACCGACGAACGTCAGATGCTTCAGAGCCTCTTCACCCGCCTGGGCGAAGCGGAGCGGGGGGCGCCCCCCCGCGACGGCGAGGCGGAAAGTTTCATTCGCGATCGTGTCTCCACCGCGCCGCACCTGCCCTATTACATGGCGCAGACGATCATCGTGCAGGAGGAGGCCCTCAAGGCCGCCCATGCGCGCATTCAGGAACTGGAAGAAGCCGAGCGCCAGCGTCCGGCCCAAAGCAGCGGCGGTGGGGGCTTCCTCAGCAGCCTGTTCGGCGGCGGCTCGTCCTCGCGTGACAATGCGCCTGCGCGCGATAACAGACCGATGGGCGCTCCGCAGGGCTATCAGAGCGGGCCGGAAGGCGGCTACGGCGCGCCGCAGCCTCAGCGCGGCGGCCCTTGGGGCGGCGCACAGCAGGCGGCCCCCGGCTACGGCCAGCCCCCGCAGGGCTATGGTCAGCCCCAGCCCGGTTATGGCGCGCCCCAGCCCGGCTATGGTCAGCCGGCCGGCTATCAGCCGCCCATGCAGAGCGGGCGCGGCGGCGGGTTCCTCGCCGGCGCGGCACAGACGGCCGTCGGCGTCGCTGGTGGCGTGGTGCTCGGCAACATGCTGGGCAACATGTTCGGCGGCTCGCATTCCTTCATGAACCCGGGCGAAACGCCCGTGGTCGAGAACACGACGGTCGAGAACACCGAGATCATCAACGAGGCGCCGCAGGCGCAGGACGTGGCCGATCAGGGCGGCTACGACAATGGCTATGACAATTCGGGATATCAGGACGCCAGCTATGACGATGGCGGCTTCGACGACGGCGGTGGCGACGACGACTACGCGTGAGGCCTACCGCTCGACCTCTCATGCGGGGCCGCCCTTCGGGGCGGCCCTTTTCGTTGGGGCTCAGCTGGCGCTTTCGCTTTCCAGAAAGGCGTCGATGCGCCCTTCCCGGCCGGCGCCCGTCACCAGATACATAACGAGAATGGCGAGGAGCAATCCGCCTGCGATAAGCGGCGCGGCCCAATCGCCTTCCGCGATGCGCACCACGATCAGCGCGGCGCAGAGCGCCGCGCCGAGGATCGGCACGATGCGCGGAATCTCGAACCGCCCCTTCGCCTCGCCCTTGCGGTTCTGGAGCACGACGAGCGCGATGTTGACCACGGTGAAGACCGTCAGCAGCAGAAGAACGGTGGAGGCGGCGAGCGCGCCGATATTGCCGACGAGCGACAGCGCCACCACGATCACCAAGAGCGCGGCAATGGCGACATAGGGCGTGTGGCGCGTGGCGTGGACGCGCCCGGAGGCTTCCGGTAGGAGGCCCTGACGCGACATGCCATAGAGCAGGCGCGAGGCCATGACATAGTTGACGAGCGCTGTGTTGGCGACGGCAAAGATCGTGATGCCGGCATAGACGCTGGTCGGGAACCAGGGCGCGGCGCGCTCCACCACGAGGATCAGCGGCCCCGGCGCTTCGGCCAGCTCGCGCCAGGGCACGACCGAAACCGCCGTGACGGCGACGGCGATATAGATGGCGGTGGCGGCCAGCATGGCGGCGATGATGGCCTTGGGCATGGTGCGCTCGGGCTCGCGCACCTCCTCCGAGACATTCAGCATGTCCTCGAAGCCGATGAAGGAGAAGAAGGTGAGCACCGCGCCCTGCGCGACGAGCAGCACGACCGAACCGCTGAGTGCCTCGCCGCCTTCGCCCGTCGGGAATTCCAGAAGGTTCGCGCTGCCCCAATAGGAGACGCCGACCGCGATGACGAGCAGGAGGCCGAAGGCTTCGACGACCGTGCAGAGCGCGTTCAGCCAGAGCGATTCGGAAATGCCCCGGAACAGGACGCCGGCCAGAAGCACGAGAAAGCCGATGGCAAGCACGCTTTGCGGCGCGTCGATACCGGTGACGCCCATGAAATTGCGCGCCACGACATTGCTCTGGGTGGCGATCGAAGTGAGGCCCGAACAGACCACGGCGAGGCCCACGACATAGGACAGCATCGGCCGACCATAGGCGCGCTGCGTGACATAGGCCGCGCCGCCGGCGCGCGGATAGCGCGAGGCGATGGAGGCATAGGACAGACCCGTGAGCAGCGCCGCCACCATGGACACCACGAAGGCGATCCAGATGGCGCTGCCGAGTTCCTTCGCCGCCTCGCCGATCAGCCCGTAGATGCCCGCCCCCAGCATGGAGCCGAGCCCGAACAGGGCAACCTGCGGAAAGCCGACCGCCCGTTTGAGGCTGGCGTGCCTGTCCTGCGTCCCCATCCCGATCCTCCCGTTCCCGGTTTCCCTCTTGGGGAGACGATAGCGGCGAGGTGACGCACGGCGAGTCCGATTGCGGCAAAAAAGCGGCGCGACTACGCCTTGAGGCTGTGCAGCTGTCCGGGAATCTCGTCCAGCCGGTCGACCACGAGATCGGCCCCGAGCGCGTCGGCCCCCAGCGCCGTGTAGCCGCCGCGCAGCGCAACGACCTTCATGCCCGCGCCCTTGGCCGCGTCCACGTCGTTTTCGGAATCGCCGACGAAGAGAATGTTGGCCGGCTCCAGCCCGAGTTCCTGCGCGGCAAAGAGCAGAAGATCGGGGGCCGGCTTCTTGCGCGGGCCGGCGTCGCCGCCGACCACGAGGGCCATGCGCTCCAGAATGCCGAAATGCCGAAGGATATCGTCGGTCTCGGCGCGGGGCTTGTTGGTGACGACGCCAAGCTGGAAACCGGCCTCGCCCAGGATGCGCAGCGTGTCGTTGGCCCCGGCATTGAGGGTCGTGAGTTCGGTCGCGCGCGGGCCGTAGATCGACAGGTAGCGGGCGACCACCTTGTCGCGCGAGGCTGGGTCGATACTCTTGCCGAGTGCGGCATAGGCGCGCTCGATCAGCGCCTGCACGCCCGCGCCGACCATGACGGCGACCGCCTCCAGCGTGAAGGGCGGCTCGCCATAGCTCGCCATGGTCTCGTTCAGCGCGGCGTGGATATCGGGCAGCGAGTCGATCAGCGTGCCGTCGAGATCGAAGAGAACGGCTTTCGGCCAGGATGCGTCGGACATAAGGTTTATCTCCAGGCTCAGGCGGCGGGGGTCTCGATCACGGCGAGCGTGATCCAATGGGCGGTGAGTGCGGGTTTGGGCGCGTTCTCGATCTCGATGGACGCCTCCCAGGCGGACTGGACGGAGACGGCGCGCTCCGTCAGCCCGACGAGGCGGAAGCGCCCGCGCACCCGCGCGCCGGATTTCACCGGCGTGATGAAGCGCACTTTCTCGAAGCCGTAATTGATGCCCATCTTCGTGCCCACCACGCCGGGCATCGCGCCATAGGCGAGGATGGACAGAAGCGAGAGCGTCAGGAACCCATGGGCGATCGTGCCGCCGAAGGGCGTCTCGGCCGCCGCGCGTACCGGGTCCACATGAATGAATTGATGGTCGTGCGTCGCCTCGGCGAACGTGTCGATCATGCGCTGGTCCACCACCAGCCAGTCGGACACGAAGTCTTCGCCGTCGAGATACGCGCGATAGGTTTCCATCGGCACGAGGGTGGGCCCTTTGGGAGTGGTCGCGGTCATGGCCTGTCCTGAAACCTCCGTTTCGTCCGGGTCATAGAGGCTCCGGCCAGCGATGGCCACGCTTGGATCGGCCAGCCGACGGCGCTTTTTGCTGGGTTGCGGCAAAAGCCGCCCTAGCTACCGGCCCGACCAGACAACCCGAAGACATCCCACGGAAAGAAAACCTCATGTGTGGACTCTGCGGTGAGATCCGCTTCGACGGCCATTTCGCCTCCCCCGAGACGCTCAGCGCCATGGCCACCTGCCTCGCCCCGCGCGGGCCGGACGGATCGGGCATGGTCCTGCGCGGCCGCGTGGGCCTCGGCCATCGCCGGCTGAAGATCATCGACCTCACCGAACAATCCGCCCAGCCGATGGAGGATTCCGAACTCGGGCTCACCATCGCCTTCAACGGCTGCATCTACAATTATCCCGAGCTTCGGCGCGAGCTGGAGGGGATGGGCTATCGCTTCTTCTCGCATGGCGACACGGAAGTGATCCTGAAAAGCTACCATGCCTGGGGCCGGAACTGCGTGAAGCGCTTCCACGGCATGTTCGCGTTTGCCATCCACGAGCGCGAAACGGGCCGCGTCTGCCTCGCGCGGGATCGCTTCGGCATCAAGCCGCTGTATCTCGCGCAGGACAAGGACCGGCTGCTGTTCGCCTCGTCCCTGCCCTCGATCGTGGCCGCCGGCGGTATCGACACCTCGATCGACCCGGACGCGCTGCACCATTACATGAGCTTCCACGCCGTGGTGCCCGCCCCCCTCACCATCCTGAAGGGCGTGCGCAAGCTGCCGCCGGCCACGACCCGCATCGTGGAGCCGGACGGGCGCTTCTCCGACGAGACCTATTGGGCGCCCGCCTTCGCGTCCCGCCCCGAGGATGCGGGCAAGACCACGAAGGATTGGGAAGACGAGGTTCTGGAGCATCTGCGCCGCGCCGTGGAGCGGCGCATGGTGGCGGACGTGCCGGTCGGCGTGCTCCTGTCGGGCGGCGTCGATTCCTCCGTGATCGTCGGGCTTCTGGCCGAGGCCGGGCAGACCGGCCTTTCCACCTTCTCGATCGGCTTCGAAGACGCCCATGGCGAGGTCGGCAACGAGTTCGAATATTCCGACCTGATCGCGCGCCATTACGGCACCAAGCATCACCGCATCTTCGTGCCCGGCGCGGAACTCCTCCAGAACCTGCCGGCGGCGATCCGCGCCATGTCGGAGCCCATGGTCTCCTACGACAATATCGGCTTCTTCCTCCTGTCGCGGGAGGTTTCCAAGCATATCAAGGTGGTCCAGTCCGGCCAGGGCGCGGACGAGATCTTCGCCGGCTATCACTGGTATCCGCCGATGCAGGGCGCGGCCGACCCGCTCGCCGCCTATTCCAGCGCCTTCTTCGACCGCTCGCACGATGTGCTGCAAAGCCAGTTCGGGCCTCGTTGGCGCGGCGGGCGCAATGCCAGCTTCGAGTTCGTGCGCGATCACTTCGCCCTGCCCGGCGCGGACGATCCCGTCGCCAAGGCGCTGCGGATCGACAGCCAGATCATGCTGGTGGACGACCCCGTGAAGCGCGTCGACAACATGACCATGGCATGGGGCCTGGAAGCGCGCGTGCCCTTCCTCGACCATGAACTGGCGGAACTGGCCGCCCGCATTCCCTCGTTCGAAAAGCTGAAGGGCGGCGGCAAGGGCATTCTGAAGGACGTGGCCCGGCGCATCATCCCCTCCGAGGTGATCGACCGCAAGAAGGGCTATTTCCCGGTTCCGCAGCTGAAATATCTCGCCGGCCCGACGCTCGACATGGTGCGCGATACGATGGGCTCGGCGAGGGCGCGCGAGCGCGGCCTGTTCGACCCCGCCTATCTCGACACGCTCTTTGCCGACCCGGCGAGCCATATCACCCCGCTTCAGGGCTCGGAGCTGTGGCAGGTGGCGCTGCTCGAACTCTGGCTCCAGGAACAGGGGCTGTGACGATGGCGGCGCTGAAAACCGACAGCGCGCAGGCGCGCGACGTGTCCTTCGATTGCGGCTGGGGCCGGCTCTGCTTCGCGCAGACCTTCGAAGACCCCGCCCATCTCGCCCGCTCGCTGGAGGAGGAAGGCCCCGCCCGGCGCGACATCGCCTTCTATGTCTCGGAGCCGCACGTGCTTCTGGCGCAAGCACCGATCGACCTCTTCCTCGACCCATCCCATACCTACCGGCTCGATCTCGCCGCGATGAAGCCGGCCTCGCGAGCGCCCAGCGGCTTTCGCATTCGGCCACTGGAGCGCGAAAGCGACACGGCCGCCATCAACCGCATCTACCGCGTGCGTCATATGGTGGAGGTCGAGCCGAGCTTTCTCTGGTCGCAGCGCGAGGGCTCGGCGTTGCGCTATCTCGTGGCCGAAGACGAGCGCACCGGCGCGGTGATCGGCACCGTCACGGGGCTCGATCATGTCGCGGCCTTCGGCGACACGGAGAACGGCGCCTCGCTCTGGTGCCTCGCGATCGACGCGCAGGCGGTTTATCCCGGCCTCGGCGAAGCGCTGGTGCGCGCGCTGGCCGGGCGCCTGCGCTCGGACGGGCGGCGCTCGCTCGACCTCTCCGTCATGCATGACAACGCCGCCGCCATCGCGCTCTACGAGCGGCTGGGCTTCCGCCGGCTGCCCGTGTTCGCGGTCAAGCGGCGCAATCCGATCAACGAGCGGCTCTTCACCGGCGCAGCCGCCGCCGACGAGGCGCTGAACCCCTATGCGCGCATCATCGTGGACGAGGCGCGCCGGCGCGGCATCCATGCCGAAATCCTCGACGCGGACGGCGGCTTCTTCCGCCTGACCTATGGCGGGCGCAGCCTGCGCTGCCGCGAAAGCCTGTCGGACCTCACCTCCGCCGTCGCGCTCTCCATCTGCGACGACAAGAGCGTGACGCGCCGCCTCGTGGCCGATGCCGGCGTCGTGGTGCCCGAGCAGATCGCGGCGGGCGGTGACGAGGAGCTGTCCGCTTTTCTCCAGAGCCATGGGCAGATCGTGGTGAAGCCCGCGCGCGGCGAACAGGGGCGCGGCATCTCCGTCGGCGTCGAAACGCTGGAGGAGGCGAAGGCGGCGATCGAGGCCGCTCGCCGCGAATGCAAGCGTGTTCTGATCGAAAGCTGCTTTCAGGGGCGCGATCTCCGGCTCGTCGTCATCGACTTCCGGCTCGTCGCCGCCGCGATCCGCGAGCCCCCGGCCATCACTGGCAATGGCGTGGACAGCGTGCGCGAACTCATCGAGCAATTGTCCCGCCGCCGCCAGAGCGCGACCTCGGGCGAAAGCCGCGTGCCGCTCGACGCCGAGACCGAGCGGACCGTGAAGGCCGCCGGCTACGCGATGGAGGACGTGCCAGCGGAGGGCGAGCGCATCACCGTGCGCCGCACCGCCAATCTTCACACGGGCGGGACGATCCACGACGTCACCGACATCGTGCATCCGCGTCTGGTGGAGGCCGCCATTGCGGCGGCGCGCGCCATCGACATTCCCGTCTGCGGCATCGATCTCATGGTCGAGGACCCCTCGCGCGAGCCCTATGTCTTCATCGAGGCGAACGAGCGGCCGGGCCTGGCCAATCACGAGCCGCAGCCGACCGCCGAGCGCTTCATCGACCTCCTGTTTCCGCTCTCCATCCCCTCCTCCGCCCGCACCGCGCGCCTCAAACGCCGCCTGGACTGAACGCCCGACCATGGCCCGCCATTCGATCGATACCGACTATCTCGCCGCGCAGCTGCGCGCCCTCCTCGCGATCCCGAGCCCCACCGGCTACACGGACACGGTGGTGCGCTATGTCAGCGAGGAATTGCAGCGCTTCGGGCTGGAGGTGGAACTGACACGGCGCGGGGCGATCCGCGCTATCAGGCAGGGCTCGCGCCGCGCGGCAGCCCGCGCCATCGTCAGCCATCTCGATACGCTGGGCGCGCAGGTCAAGGGTATGAAATCCAACGGGCGGCTCGAACTCGTGCCGATCGGCACATGGTCGGCGCGCTTTGCGGAAGGGGCGCGGGCGACGATCTTCGCCGAGGACGCCACCTATCGCGGCACGATCCTGCCGCTGAAAGCCTCCGGCCACACGTTCAACGAGGAGGTGGACACAGCGCCCATCGGCTGGGCGCATGTGGAACTGCGCATCGACGAGATCGTGCGCACGCCGGCCGATGTCGTGAAGCTCGGCATCGATGTGGGCGATACGGTCGCCATCGACCCGCAGCCTGAATTCCTCGACAATGGCTTCATCGTCTCGCGCCATCTCGACAACAAGGCCGGCGTCGCGGTGATGCTGGCCGCTCTGGAAGCGATGGAGCGCGCGGGCTCCAAGACGCCGGTGGATATCCACTGGCTCTTCACCATTGCGGAGGAGGTCGGCGTCGGCGCGGCCTCGATCCTGAAGCCCGAGGTCGCCTCCATGGTGGCGGTGGACAATGGCACCAGCGCGCCGGGGCAGAACTCCTCCGAATTCGGCGTGACGGTCGCCATGGCCGACCAGACCGGCCCCTTCGACTATCATCTGACGCGCAAGCTCGTGCGCCTCTGCCGCGACGAGGACATCCGCTTCCAGAAGGACGTCTTCCGCTATTATCGCTCGGATTCGGCTTCCGCCGTCGAGGCCGGGCATGATGTGCGCACGGCCCTCGTCACCTTCGGCGTCGATGCCTCGCATGGCTGGGAGCGCATCCACATGCACGCCCTGCGCTCGCTGGCCGAGCTTCTCACCGCCTATGCGGTCTCAGCCTTGGAGATCGAGCGCGACCTGAAGCAGAGCGGCGATCTCGCCGGCTTCACCCGGCAGCCCCTGGCTGAAGCAGGAGACGAATGAGCGCGCGAATGTTTGGGTAACGATAAATGCGTCTTAGGTATCATTTTTGAACCACACAACCCTGCCCTTCATACCGATGAAACCCTAGCGCCTGTTTTATCGAGGAACTGGACCGCACCGATCCGCCGGGTGCGCATTCTCGATACGAAGGCTCTACATGGCCCACCTTCCGCGACTGACGGTTCGCCTGAAAATGACGATGCTGCTCCTGAGCGGTCTTCTCATCTTATCGTTGGCCAATTTCTGGCAGGTCCGCGACAGGATGATGAAGGACGCCGAAGAGAAAGCTGGCGCGCAGCAGACGACCAATATGAATATCGCATGGGATGTGTTGCACCACTATGGTCAGGACTTCCGCATGGTGGACGGGCAACTCTTCGTCAGCCAGCAGAAGCTCGATGGTTTTTTCGAGCCGGTGGATCAGATCAAGGCGCTGGTCGGCGGCGTCGCCACGGTGTTCTCCGGCGATACGCGGGTTTCCACCAATGTCGTGAAGGCGGACGGAACGCGTGCAGTCGGCACCAAGTTGACCGCCGCCCCCGTCATCGAGGCCGTTCTGAAAAACGGCCAGCCCTACCGGGGCAAGGCCGATATTCTCGGGCAGCCGTTCTATACGGCCTATGATCCGATCAAGGATGCCTCGGGCCAGACGATCGGCGTCCTGTTCGTCGGCGTCGCGCAGGACCATTTCCTAGCGGGTTTGAACGGACTTCTGGTCACGCTGGCCGGAACCAACGCCGCAATTCTCGTGGGTGTCGGAGTTCTCGCCTATTTCGCCATCGGCCCGATGCTTCGCCCCTTGCGCCTTCTGCGCGAGGACGTGCTCCACATGGCGGCGGGCGATCTGGCGCGGGGCGTGCGTCTGTCCAAGGGCCGCGACGAGATCGCGGATCTGCAGCGCGCCATGAGCGACATGACGGCGAAACTCTCCGAAACCGTCTCGGGTGTACGCGCCTCGTCCTCGCTGGTGGCCGCCGGCTCGGCCCGTTCGGCCGAAACCGCCGAAAAACTCTCGTCCGGTTCGACCGAGCAGGCCGCCGCCTCCGAACAGGCATCCGCCGCGATCGAAGAAATGACGGCCAATGTCCGCCAGAACGCCGAAAACGCCTCCACCACCGAGAAGATCGCGGCCCAAGCTGCCGAACATGCCGGCACGACGGGCGAAGCGGTGGCGCAATCGACGAAGGCCATGCGTGAGATCGCCGAGAAGATCGCCGTGGTGCAGGAGATCGCGCGTCAGACCGACCTGCTCGCGCTGAATGCGGCCATCGAGGCGGCCCGCGCCGGGCAGCATGGAAAGGGTTTTGCGGTGGTCGCCTCGGAAGTGCGCAAGCTCGCCGAGCGCAGCCAGGCCACCGCGACCGAGATCGGCACGCTCTCCACCCGCACGCTGGTGGTCGCCGAAGATGCGGGCCTGCGTCTGGAGCGGCTGGTGCCGGATATCCGGCGCACCGCGGAACTGGTCTCGGAAATCTCCGCTGCCTGCCGCGAGCAGTCCATCGGCATCGAGCAGATCAACCAGGCGATCAGCCAGCTGGATCAGGTGACGCAGGCCAATGCCGGCGCGGCAAGCGACATGACGGCCACGGCCGACCATCTCGCCTCCGAAGCGGGCCGCCTCGAAGAGCGCGCCGGTTTCTTCCGACTGTCGGAGGAAGAGCGCGAGCGGCTGCGCGAAGTGGAGGCACAGGAAATCGCCGCCACCAATCGCCAGATCGAACAGAATAAGTTGAAGGCCGCGCAGCGAAGCGCCTCCGCCGCACCGTCCCGCAAGCTGTCCACCCTTCGTCGCGCCGCCGGCCCGGCCATGCTGGATCTCGACGCCGAAGAGCACGAACCGGGTTTCGAGCGCCTGAGCGCCTGACAGACTTTCCCAAAAACGGCCGCCTTCGCAGAGGCCGTTTCCCTGTTCAGCTGGAGCGAACGTCTCCGGTCACGAACGGGTTGCCGTCGCTTTTCGGTTCATCGCGCCCGCGCTGGTCGCTGGGCTCCAGATCGCCGGGCGTCTTCGAAGGCGAGGCATCGTCCATCTGTGCCTCGCGCGACTCGTCTTCCGGCCCGACACGCTTCCTGTTGTCGTTCATGCCCAAATCCTTCCTTGGTTTTCAGGGAAAGGCCGGCGCGTCTTTTGGGTTCCGCCGACGCCCCGAACCCATGCCGTCGGGAACGTCCCGACAGACGCGCGCTGGACATCACGCGGTCGGGGGAGCATGTTGCACGTGCTAAGTCCTCCCACGGATCGGCCTTGGTCGCGTTTCCCGACTGCTCTGTCAGGGTCTCGTGGCCGCCCATGTTTCTTCATCGCGCTGGCATGAAAATGTCATTTTGCGATTGCTCTCCTGCCGGTTTCTTGGTACGAGCGCGTCATTCCCCGGTAGCTCAGTGGTAGAGCAATCGACTGTTAATCGATCGGTCGCTGGTTCGAATCCGGCCCGGGGAGCCACCCTCCACAGATCACCATCGTCGAACTGCAGGACACCGCACCGACGTCGAAGTCATGCGTTCGCGCTCCGATGGAACGTGCTGGTGACCTTGCCCGTTTCTCCTCCAGATATTGCGAGGAGTGTCGCTATGACCATCGAAAGACTGGAAGACGGACGGCCGATCACCCATGGCAAGCCCATGGGTCCAAAGCTGCGCTTCGCTATTGCGGCGTTTCTGGTCGTGCTTTTCGGTGCGATGCTGAGCACGCTGATTCTGGGCGCACCGACCGCCAGCCCCAGCGTCGCGGAAATGTCCATGTCGCAGCAAAGCAGCACCCCGACCAATCCCAGCGGCAATCCGTAACGCCAGAGGGGAACGCAAAGCCCCCGCTCTTTACCTCGCCTTAACCAAGACTGCGCGAGATTGGTGCCATGTGGCTTCGTCTCGCTCGGCCCCCATACCGGATCGCCAGCACGCTCTTCGCCTTGATGGCGCTGGTGGCGATCGGCTTCGTCACATCGCCGGCGAGCTTCGCCCAAGCGAGCGCCTCGCTCGCCTTAGCCTTCGAAGTGGGCGAAACACCTGCGGATGACCACGCCGCATCGCCCGCGAACGGTCACTCGGTCGATCCTAGCGGTGCGCCATCCGACGAGCCGCATTCGCTGGATGCTCTCGCCGTTCATCCCTGGCGCCCTGCCACCAGGCCCGGCACCTCATTCCGCCAGGCTCGCACATCGCCGAGGCTGACGCCCGTTCTGGGCGGTCCCGACCGCCCGCCTCCGCGCGCGCATCCAGCGTTTCGGAGCGAAGCCAGCGAAATCGTCTGACAATCCGCGCCATGATCAGGATAGGCCGGCTGCCTTGTTTGCAGAAACAGGTGGGTCGGGCCGGGACAGGCGACAGCCGCCCCTCCTCCTGACAGGCTCGCCCGCGCCCATCCACGGCTCGGATCGGATGCGGCAAACGAGCGTTTTCGCAGACTTCCCTCCGCCAGTGCCGCCGATCGGCTTCGATCGGCCCGATGCCGCTGCGGATGCCCCAGACCCATGCCCCTCCCCTTCCTTCGACGCCTGTCCGTGAAAGCCACGCCCGAGTTCGGCTCTCGGCGACCGCCCTATGTGCGCATCCGCACCGGCTTGATGCTCGCGATCTTCGCGGCCTGCTACCTCACCATCGGCGGCCGGCTCGTGATGCTGGGCGCGGTGGAGGAAGCAGTGTCCGTCGCCTGGCCCTCGCCTCCCTCCAAGGCGCGGCCGAACCTTCTCGACCGCAACGGCCATGTGCTCGCCATGGATGTCCCCAGCGCCTCGGTCTATGCCGAGCCGCGCAAGATGGTGGATGTGGACGAGGCCGTGGAAGGCCTCCTGCGCGTCTTCCCCGATCTCGACGCCAGCGATCTGCGCCGCCGCCTGTCGAGCCGCTCGGCCTTCACCTGGATCAAGCGCACCACGAGCAAGGCCGAGCGCGACCAGCTCTGGGCGCTCGGCATTCCCGGCGTCGGCTTCCGCGACGAACTGCGCCGGCTCTACCCGAACGGGCGCGCGGCCGCCCATGTGATCGGCGCGGTGAATGTCGACAATATCGGCATTGCGGGGATCGAAAGCTGGGTGGACCGGCAGGGGCTTCAGGCGCTGCGCGGTGTGGGCCTCAATCTCGGCGGCAATCTGGAGCCGATCCAGCTCAGCCTCGATCTGCGCGCCCAGCACGCGCTGACCTCCGAATTGTCGGAGGCCGTGACGAAGTTCCAGGCCATCGCCGGTGCGGGGCTCGTCATGGACATCGCCAATGGCGAGATCATCGCGCTGGCCTCCCTGCCCGATTTCGACCCGAACGTGCCGACCGACGCGCTGAAGCCCGACCGGATCAACCGCGTCGCCGTCGGCACCTATGAGATGGGCTCGACCTTCAAGGCCATGACCACGGCCATGGCGCTGGATTCCGGCCTGTTCGATATGCGCTCGGTCGTGGACGCCAGCGCGCCGCTGCGCTTCGGGCGCTTCTCGATCCGCGACTATCGTGGCCAGAATCGGCCGCTGAACATTCCCGAATCCTTCATCCATTCGTCCAACATCGTCATGGGCAAGATGGCCATGGCGGTCGGGCCGGAGCATCACCGCACCTTCCTCAAGCGACTCGGCCAGCTCGACCGGCTGACGACGGAGCTTCCCGAAAGCGCCAGCCCGCTCTTCCCCTCCAAATGGGGCGAGCTGAACACGGCCACCATTTCCTTCGGCCACGGCATCGCGGTGACGCCGCTTCAGGCGAGCATGGGCATCGCGGCCGTCGTCAACAATGGCCGCCTCCTGCGCCCGACCTTCGTGAAGGGCGCGCCGGTGGAGGAGCGCGTGGTGGCAGAGGGCGTCGTGTCCGAGCGCACCAGCGAGGCGCTACGCTTCCTGATGCGCCTCAACGCGCGCGTCGGCTCGGCCGGCAAGGCGGATGTGGACGGCTATTTCATTGGCGGCAAAACGGGAACCTCGGAGAAGGTGGTGAACGGGCGTTATGACAGCGGCACGGTGCTGACCGCCTTCATGGGCATCGCGCCCGCCCATGCGCCGCGCTATCTCTTCATGACGGTGCTGGACGAGCCCAAGCCCCTGCCGGAAACCTATGGCTTCCGCACCTCGGGCTGGAACGCCGTGCCGGTGACGGGCCAGATCATCGCGCGCGTCATGCCGATTTTGGGCGTCGGCCCCTCCGGCACGCCGCCCCTCTCCCCCTTCCCCGCCATGGCCTCGGCCCGTGCCTGGGGCTCGAACCTCTTCGTGGGCGGCCCGCGCGTCGCGAGCGGAATCAGCTACTGACCATCGCGATGGGCGGGCTCTGAGGAGCCCGCCCATCGAAGCCGGCCCGTAGCGCAAGAGCCGAGACAAGCACAGCTCGCCAGATTTGCAAGGAAGCTGAAACGCAAAGAGCCCGATGCGATGCACATCGAGCTTGAACATGTGAGATAATATCTGGTGAGACTGGAGCGGGCGATGGGATTCGAACCCACGACCCCAACCTTGGCAAGGTTGTGCTCTACCCCTGAGCTACGCCCGCCCGCTCTGTCATTCCGCCGCTGCCCGCTGGGCCGCTGCCGATGAGCGGCTTATGCTCCATCCCGTTGCCGTTGGCAAGCGGCTTTGTGAAGAAAACACGAAACTTTCGAGACCAACCCCGACAGCGGTCGCACCATGCAAAGCGGCCTGCGCAGAGGCTGAACAGAAGCGAATTTTTGGAAAAGGTTTGGAGCGGGCGATGGGGATCGAACCCACGACATCCAGCTTGGGAAGCTGGCGTTCTACCGCTGAACTACGCCCGCGTCTCACAAAGTCGTAGCGCAAGCCCCGTGCCGACGCAAGCGGATCGAGGGTGGTCGGAGAGCGGAAAAGGAGATCGGCTTAACGCTGGCCTGTGCGCCCGGAGCGCGCCCCCCTGCCTGGCTCCACATGTCCCAGCGCCGCGTCGATCAGCGCCCAGGTTGCAGCGCGCCCGGCCTTGGCCGGGACTTCCGCCAAGGGGATACCAACGCGCTCCAAGACGGTACGCTTGACGCTAATACGCTCTGCCGCGTCGCCCGAAAGATCATGACCCGTGCCGTGATATTCCACGACGAGCCGAGGCTCGCCAGCTCCGTCCACGACAAGAAAGTCCACGCGCTTGCTGTTGTAGGAGCGGAAGGCGGCGCGTTGCCGCCAGTCTCTCGGGTTATAGGCGGTGCGCACGAAAGCGCCCATCGCCACCTCGAAGGAGACGCGCCAATCCGGCCGATGCTCCGCGATCCAGGCATCCAGACTGTCGAGGACACGCTGGGCTTCCTTGTTCACCGGGCGCACGGCGCGCAGGTTTGCCGCCGCGATGAAGCGAAGCTGATTGTCAGTATCGGAGAGATCGTTCTCTTCGGCAAACTGGCGACGGCGCGCTTCGTCCGCCCGCAGGGCTTTGAGCTCGCGCGCCAGAGAGGCTGCGCGCCGGCCGCGCCAGAAGGCCCAAAGCGCCAGCGCCAGAACGATGGCGCCGAGGGCAAGGTCCGTCCGCAGTCCGCCGGAGAGGAAGACGCCGCTCAGACGAAATGCTTCGACAGCTTCAACCCCTGCGCCTGATAGTTGGAGTTGAGATCAAGACCGTAGAGCCGGTCGGGCAGCGAGGCCATGCGCTCGTAGACGAGGCGGCCGACGATCTGCCCGTCTTCCAGAATGAAAGGCACGTCATGGCTGCGCACCTCCAGAACCGCGCGGCTGCCGGTGCCGCCCGCCGGGCTATGGCCGAAGCCGGGGTCGAAGAAGCCAGCGTAATGCACGCGGAACTCGCCGACGAGCGGGTCGAAGGGCGTCATTTCCGCCGCATAGGCGGGGGGCACATGCACGGCTTCCTTGGAGACGAGGATATAGAATTCGTCAGGGTCGAGCACGAGTTCGCCCGTTCCCGAGCGGTGGATCGGCTCCCAGAAGTCGAGGACGGGCTGCGCGGCGCGCTTGTCGACATCGACGACGCCCGTGTGGCGCTTGCCCCGATAGCCGACGAGCCCGCCGGCATCGCCCTTGAGATCGATCGATAGCGCGATGCCGCCACCCGAAATATTGGCGTCCGGCGCGCTGGTGAGACGCGCTTCGGCATGAAGCACGGCGAGCTCCGCTTCGCCGAGCAGCGCGTCGCCGGTGCGGAAGCGGATCTGGCTGAGGCGCGAGCCGGGGCGCACCACGATCGGGAAGGTGCGCGGGCTGATCTCGATGAAGAGCGGGCCGTGATAGCCGGCCGGCACCTTGTCGAACTCCTGCGCGCCATCGACGAGGACGCGGGTGAAGATATCCAGACGGCCGGTGGAGGATTTCGGATTGGCGGCGGCGCGGATCTCGGCCGGCAGGGCCAGCGCTTCCTGAAGCGGCACGACATAGACGCAGCCGGTTTCCAGAACCGCCCCGCCCGTCAGGTCGATCTCGTGCATCGAGAACCGCGCGAGCTTGTCGGCGACGCTGACGCCGCGCCCCGGCAGGAAGCTCGCGCGCACCCGGTAGGCCCGCGATCCCAGACGGAGGTCGAGGCTGGCCGGCTGGATCTGGTCGGCGTCGAAGGCGCGCTCGGCGCGAATGCCGCCCGCCTCGAAAAGCCCCGCAATGTCTCGATCAGGAAGAATACCGCCGCTCATGAGCGGGCCATACAGCGATATGGGCCAAAAAGCCATCTCGGCCGCCATCAACCGTCCAGCATCGTAAAAATCGGCGCTCTCGCCCGATTGATTTGTCGTAAGCGGCGGATTATGCGTGAGGCCGTGGTGATTTTGCCGGCCGGCTTGCAGCCACGTTAAACAACTCGCTAAAGGGCCGTTTCTCGAGTTCTCCCGAGCGGTCCCGAAGGCGGTGCTTCTTCCAAGCCGGCCCCTCGGAGTGATCCTCATGTCCAAGCCTGACGAGACCTCGCGCCTTCGGCCCGCCACGCAGATGGTGCACGGGGGCACGATGCGCTCCGGCTTCGGCGAGACATCCGAGGCGCTCTTTCTGACGCAGGGCTTCGTCTACCCGACGGCCGAGGCCGCCGAAGCGCGGTTCAAGGGCGAAGAGCCCGGCTATGTCTATTCGCGCTACGCCAACCCGACGACGCGCATGTTCGAAGAGCGGATGATGGCGCTGGAAGGCGCCGAGGACGCACGCGCCACCGCCTCCGGCATGGCCGCGATCTCGACCGCGCTGCAATGCGCCGTGAAGGCGGGCGATCATGTGGTCGCTGCGCGCGCCCTGTTCGGCTCGTGCCGCTACATCATCGAGACCGTGCTCGGCCGCGCGGGCGTCGCCTGTACGCTGGTGGACGGGCGCGATCTCGACCAGTGGCGCGCCGCCGTCCGCCCGGAAACCAAGCTCTTCTTTCTGGAGAGCCCCACCAACCCGACGCTGGAACTGGTGGACATCCGCGCCGTCGCGGACATCGCCCATGCGGCGGGCGCCGTGCTGGTGGTGGACAATGTCTTCGCCACGCCCCTGCAGCAGAAGCCACTGGAGCTCGGCGCCGACGTCGTCGTCTATTCGGCCACCAAGCATATCGACGGCCAGGGCCGGTGCCTCGGCGGCGTGATCCTCTCCTCCAAGGAGTGGATCGAGAAGAACGTTCAGGACTTCTTCCGCCATACCGGCCCCTCGCTTTCGCCCTTCAATGCTTGGACGTTGCTCAAGGGCTTAGAGACCCTGCCGCTGCGCGTCGCGCAGCAGACCGCCAACGCCGCGCGGCTGGCCGATGTGTTCGCGGCCTCGCCCAAGGTCGCCAGCGTCATCTATCCCGGCCGGGCCGACCATCCGCAGGCGGAACTCGTCAAGCGGCAGATGAGCGGCGGCTCGACCCTTCTCGCGATCGATCTGGCGGGCGGCAAGGAGGCGGCCTTCCGCTTCTCCAACGCCCTTCAGATCGTCAAGATCTCGAACAATCTGGGCGACGCCAAGAGCCTCATCACCCATCCGGCGACGACAACGCACAAGAGCCTGACCGACGAGGCCCGCGCCGAACTCGGCATCGGCCCCGGCCTTCTGCGCCTGTCGGTCGGCATCGAGGATGTCGAGGATCTGGTGGAGGATGTCGAGCGGGCGCTCGCCACAGCCTGACCTCAGGCGCTACCGCCTTGCGCCCGCCCTCACCGGCGGGCACACAAGGTATGAGTTCCAACGGTGGGCCGCCCGTGTGGCCCACCCTGCATCAGGCCCGACCCGTCATGTACAAGGCGACGACCCGGCATATCACCGTATCGGTAAGCCCGAGCTTCCTTCCCGAGCAATCCGACCCGGCGGAAGGGCGCTGGGTCTTCGCCTATCGCATCGAAATCGAGAACGGCTCGCGCGAGACGGTTCAGCTGCGCTCGCGCTATTGGCACATTACCAATGGCAGGGGTCAGGTCGAGGAAGTGCGCGGTCCCGGCGTCGTCGGCGAGGAACCGATCCTCTCGCCCGGCGACAGTTTCACCTATACGTCCGGCTGCCCGCTCGGCACGCCGTCCGGCATCATGCGCGGCTCGTTCCGCATGGAAACCGCCGATGGACGCGGTTTCGACATCGAAGTGCCGGCCTTCTCGCTGGACGCGCCGGAGACCCTTCGCGTCCTGAACTGAAGCGGACTTTAGGGAAGCGGCGAAAAGGAAAGCCTCTCGCCGCTTCTGAAGCCTCGTCAGCTCTGCGGCGTCTCGTCGCCGTGATCATGCGTGAATTCGTCGGGCGAGAAGCTGTAGGCTTCGCCGCAGAACTCGCAGGTCACGTTGATCTTGCCGTCCTCGACGCTCTCGGCAATGTCCTCTTGCGAGAAGTTTTCGAGAACGCCCTTGATCTTCTCGCGGGTACAGGAGCAATTGTCGCGCACCGGCGTCGGCGGAAAAACGCGCACGCCCCGCTCGTGGAAGAGGCGAAACAGAAGCCGCTCCACGCCGACTTCCGGATCGGCCAGTTCCGAGGCCTCGATTGTGCCCACCAGCGCCTGGACTTCCGTCCAGGCATCGTCTTCCTCGAACACATGCTCCTCGGCGCCTTCCGGCGCGTCGCCGCCCGGCAGATCGGGCATCCGCATCCGCTCCGGCGCGTTCGGCAGGAACTGTGCGATCAGCCCGCCCGCGCGCCAGCTTTCCTTGAAGCCGCCGGTTTCGGCGCGCCGCGCGATCTTGGCAACCGCCAGGCGCACGGTGGTCGGGATCTGCTCGGACTGGCGGAAGTAGTTTTCCGCCACCGCTTCCAGCGACACGCCGTTCAGTTCCACGATGCCTTGGTAGCGCTGCGTATGCGGGCCCTGGTCGATCGTCAGCGCCAGAATGCCGACGCCCAGAAGCGAAGGCGGATCGGCGCGATGCTCGGCCACGGCCTCGGCCAGCCGCTCGGCATCGAAGCGGGCATAGGCGCGCACGCTGGAGGGCGCGCTGTAATCCACGACGAGAAGGTCCACCGGACCATCGGTCTGCGTCTGCGCGATGAACTTGCCGTCGAACTTCAGCGAGGTGCCGAGCAGAACGGTGAGCACGATCATCTCGGCCAGAAGCTGCGAGACCGGCGCGGGATAGTCGTGCCGCGCCAGAATCTGATCCACCATCGCGCCGAGTTGGACGGCGCGACCGCGCGCGTCCAAAGCCTCGACCGCGAAGGGAACCACCGCGTCGTCGCCGGCAAAGCCGATGTCGCCAAGCTCGAGCGAGGAATCAGCCATGCGATGCGACATCCCCGAAGACCCAGGCGAGGATCGACTTCTGGGCATGAAGCCGGTTCTCGGCCTCGTCGAAGACCACCGATTGCGGCCCGTCGATCACCGCATCCGTCACTTCCTCGCCGCGATGGGCGGGGAGGCAATGCATGAAGAGCGCTTGCGGGTTGGCGTGCGACATGAGCCGCTCGTTCACCTGATAGGGCAGGAACACATTGTGTCCGCGCGCCTGATCCTCGCGCCCCATGGATACCCAGGTGTCGGTGACGACGCAATCGGCGCCCGACACGGCCTCCACCGGATCATGCGTCAGATGCAGCCGGGTGCCGGCCTCGCGGGCCGCCGCGACATAGCGCGGATCGGGCTCGGAGCCTTCGGGCGTGGCAATGCGAAGCGAGAAATCGAAGCGGCCGGCCGCCTCGATCAGCGAGTTCAGGACGTTGTTGCCGTCGCCCGACCAGGCGAAGGTCTTGCCCTGCACCGGCCCGCGATGCTCTTCGAAGGTGAGGAGATCGGCCATGATCTGGCAGGGATGCGTGTCATCGGTCAGCGCGTTGATGACAGGCACGGTCGCCGCCTCGGCCATTTCGAGAAGGCGCGAATGCTCGGTTGTGCGGATCATGATCGCGTCGACATAGCGCGACAGGACGCGCGCCGTGTCGGCGATCGTCTCGGCGCGGCCGAGTTGCATCTCCGAGCCCGACAGGAACAGCGTCTCGCCGCCGAGCTGGCGCATGGCGACGTCGAAGGAAACGCGGGTGCGCGTCGAGGGCTTCTCGAAGATCATGGCGAGCATCCGCCCTTCGAGCGGACGCGCGCCCTTGCGGCCCAGCGCCTTGCGCTCGCGCGCATCCTTGAGGATGGCGCGCAGATCGCCCGGCGTGGTGCAGGAGAGGTCGATGAAGTGCCGCACCGACGAGGCGTCGGCGGGCGATGCGATGGCCGCGGAAAGGGAACTCATGCCGCGCTGCTTTCGGACTGGGACTGGGACAGATCGGCGACGGCGGCTTCCAGCCGGCCCATCGCCTCGCGGATTTCGGCTTCGTTGACATTGAGCGGCGGCAGGAAGCGCACGACATTGTCGCCGGCAGGCGCAGCGAGCATGGCGTGGCTGCGCAGCGCCTCGATCAGCTGCGTGTTCGGCACCACCATCTTGAGACCGATCAGAAGCCCCTCGCCGCGCACTTCGGCGACGACATCGGGATAGCGATCCGCCAGCGAGGCGAGGCTCTGCTTGAAGAGAAGCGCGTTGCGGCGAACCTCTTCCAGGAAGCCATCGGCCAGAACCACGTCGAGCACGGCATTGCCGACGGCCATGGCGAGCGGATTGCCGCCGAAGGTCGTACCATGGGTGCCCGGCGTCATGCCCTTGGCGGCCTCGGCCGTGGCAAGGCACGCGCCGAGCGGGAAGCCGCCACCAATGCCCTTGGCCGAGGCCAGGATGTCGGGCGCGACGCCGGAATTCTCATAGGCATAGAAACGCCCGGTGCGGCCAACGCCGGTTTGCACCTCGTCATAAACGAGAAGCAGGCCATGCTCGTCGCAGAGCTGGCGCAGGAGCTTCAGGAAGCCCGTCTCGACGGTGCGAATACCGCCCTCGCCCTGGATCGGCTCGATCAGGATCGCGGCCGTCTCCGGGCCGATGGCCGCGCGCAGCGCCGCCTCGTCACCGAAGGGCACCTGATCGAAGCCCTCGACCTTGGGGCCGAAGCCTTCCAGATATTTGGCCTGACCGCCGGCGGCGATGGTCGCCAGCGTGCGCCCGTGGAACGCGCCCTCGAAGGTCACGATACGGAACCGCTCGGGATGGCCCGATACGTACTGATAGCGCCGCGCCGTCTTGATGGCGCATTCCAGCGCTTCCGCACCCGAATTGGTGAAGAACACCTTGTCGGCGAAGGACGCCTCGACCAGCCGCTGACCCAGCGTCTCCTGCCCCGGCACGTGGAACAGGTTGGACGTGTGCCAGAGTTTGCCGGCCTGCTCGGTGAGGGCCGCCACGAGATGGGGATGGGCATGGCCGAGCGAGTTCACGGCGATGCCGCCGGTGAAGTCGAGGAAGGTCCGCCCGTCGCTCGTGTGCAGCCAGACGCCCTCTCCTCGCTCCACGCGAATGTCCGCGCGCGCGAATGTGGCAAACAGCGGATTATCGTGGAACTCGGCCATGGCGATACTTCTCGTTGGCATGGACATTGGCGATGACGGCGGCCCGACAGGCGGCCGGAGCGGGCGAAATCGAAGTGCCTCGCAAGGGCCAGCCTATACCATGGGGACGGCGCGAATTGTCAACGAAAGCCGAAGTTTCGGCACGTGGGGCCTGCAAGGACTTCCGCGCGCGTCATTCTTCCGCCATAAGCTGTTGAAAAGCGGATGAAATGATTCGGGCGACGGCAAGGTCTCTTGCCGCCCTTCGCGCTTGCGTTCTAGAAACGTCTCGGACACCAGATTTCGTGTGGGAAGCCCCGCCGATCCGCAAGGGATCGATGGGTGCCTTGGATGTTGGCGACCGCGCCGCCCGCCCGCAGCGACTTGAGTACGAGGAGTCTGTTCATGAGTTGGACCGAGGAGCGCATCGAGCTGCTCACGCGTCTTTGGGGCGAAGGCCGCAGCGCCAGCCAGATCGCGGCGGAACTGGGCGGTGTCACCCGCAACGCAGTCATCGGCAAGGTTCACCGGCTGAAGCTGGACAACCGCCCCAAGGGCGGATCGGACGAGAGCGTCGCCGAGATCACCCCCGCCGCCATTCCGGTGGCCGTCGCCGCACCCTCGCCGGCCCCGGTGCCCGAGCCCGTCGTCGTCGTGGCGCAGGCCCCCGCGCCGGGCCCGGAGCCGGAGGCCGCCCCCGTGCCCCAGAGGCCAACGCCGGCCCCATCCATCGCGCCAGCGGCCGCGCCTGCCCCGGCCGCACCGCGCATCCTGACGCCGACCTTGCCTTCGACGCCGCCGTTGCGCGCACCCATGCCGCAGCGCCAGCCGATGGTGCATTCCATCGGCGCGACCGCGCTGAAGATGTCGCCGGAGACGGAAGCGTTCGAGGACGCGCAGATCTTCGGCCATTCCGAAGGCGGCGAAGTGGTGCCGATGTCGCGCAATCTGACGCTGGTGCAGCTGTCGGAGCGCACCTGCAAATGGCCGCTCGGTGATCCGCTGAGCCCGGATTTCCGCTTTTGCGGCAACCACTCGCAGGACTCCTCGCCCTACTGCAAGCACCACGCGCGCATCGCCTTCCAGCCCGTCTCGGAGCGCCGCCGCGTTCGCTAACTCAACGGTGGGCTTTCTCAGACCCTGATGTGAGACCCGGCAGCGCCAGCGGCCGGGTTTCTTTTTGCTCCTCGCTCGCGAGCGCCGCGCCCATCTCCTCGCCACCGAGAAACCGTCTCCCGCTGCGTGCCGTCATGCTCTATGGAGGGGCACCGGATGCACATCGGAGGGCGATGGCCCGGCGCGCGAGGGCGTGCAGCCCAGAGCCGTTTCGCATCCCTTGTCCCCACGTCAGAAGGCCATGCCATGACCGATACACCGACCTTGCCCGACCGCCTCGCGATCGACCCGGACAGCCCGCATTACGACGAGGCGCTTCTGGCGCGCGGCATCGGCATCCGCTTCAACGGCGCGGAAAAGACCAATGTCGAGGAATATTGCGTCAGCGAAGGCTGGGTGCGCGTGGCCGCCGGCAAAGCGAAGGACCGCCAGGGCAAGCCGCTTCTGATGAAGCTGAAAGGCACGGTCGAGCCCTATATCAAGGACGACGCAGCCGAGGGCTGAGCCCAAGCGGTCGAGCGGGCGGGATCGGTGCCCGAGGGCGCTTCTCACTCCTGAAACAACAACGGCGCGACAAGCTCCTGCTTGCCGCGCCGTTTTCGTTTCGAACCCGCTTGCGGGAAAGCCGTCAGCTGGCTTCCGCGCGCTGCGCCGAGGCCGGACGCGGGCTCGTGAAATTCTCGTCCAACGAATAGCCCGCCCCGCGAACGGTGCGTATCGGGTCGCGCTGGCGCCCGCGATTGATCGCCTTGCGCAAACGGCCGACATGCACATCCACCGTGCGCTCGTCGACATAGATGTCCCGCCCCCAGACGCCGTCGAGCAATTGCTCGCGCGAGAAGACGCGGCCGGGCGACTGCATCAGGAATTCCAGAAGGCGGAACTCGGTGGGTCCGAGCTTGACCTCCCGCCCGGCCCGGCGAACGCGGTGCGTTTCGCGGTCGAGATCCAGATCCCCGGCGACGAGTTGGCTGGAAATGCGTTCCGGCTTCACGCGCCGCAGCATGGCGCGCACGCGGGCCATCAGCTCGGGCGTCGAGAACGGCTTCACGACGTAATCGTCCGCGCCGACCGACAGGCCGCGCACCCGCTCCGACTCCTCGCCGCGCGCCGTCAGCATGATGATCGGCAGGCGCTCGGTCTCCGGCCGCGTGCGAAGACGCCGGCACAGCTCGACGCCCGAAAGGCCCGGCAGCATCCAGTCGAGCAGGAGCAGGTCCGGCACGGCTTCCTTGAGCCGCAGATCCGCCTCGTCGCCGCGGGCGATCACATCGACCTCGTAGCCCTCGGCCTCCAGATTGTAGCGCAGAAGAACGCCCAGAGCGTCCTCGTCCTCGACGACCGTTATCCTCGGCCCCATGGCGCTTACCCGTTCGCGCCGGGCATGGGCGCGGCGATCGAGGGCGTCGAGTCGCTCTTGGGACGCTCGGCCTCCATCTGCGTGCCGGTCTTGATGTAGTAGACCGTCTCGGCGATGTTGGTCGCGTGGTCGCCGATCCGCTCGATATTCTTGGCCGAGAAGAGAAGATGCGTGCAGGCCGTGATGTTGCGCGGATCTTCCATCATGTAGGTCAGGAGTTCGCGGAACAGCGAGGTGTAGAGCGCGTCGATCTCGGCGTCGTGGGCACGGATTTCGAGCGCACGCACGGCGTCGCGCGTGGCGTAGACGTCGAGAACGTTCTTCAGCTGCTCCAGCGCCAGCTCCGACATGTGCTCGATCCCGCGCACCAGCTGAACCGGCTGCTTGTGATCGTTCACCGCGATGACGCGCTTGGCGATGTTCTTGCCCAGATCGCCGATCCGCTCCAGATCGCTGGAGATGCGGATCGCGCCGACGATCTCGCGCAGATCCTGCGCCATGGGCTGGCGCTTGCCGATCGTCATCACGGCGCGCTCGTCCACCTCGCGCTGGAGCGTATCGAGCAAGATGTCGTCGGCGACGACGGACTGCGCGAGGCCCCAGTCGGAGCGGATCAGCGCCGACACGGCCTGTTCCACCATGCGCTCGGCTTGGCCACCCATTTCGGAGATGCGGCGCAGAATGAATTTCAACTCGTCATCATAGGAGGAAACGATGTGTTCCATGATGCGAACTCCCTGTTCTGGCGGGGTCGGCCGCGCGCGGCGGCGCGGCCGGGCGCGAGGTTAGCCGAAGCGGCCGGTGATGTAGTCCTGCGTGCGCTTGTCGTCCGGGTTCTGGAACATCTTCTCGGTCGGTCCGACCTCGACGATCTTGCCCAGATGGAACATGGCCGTGCGCTGCGACACGCGGGCCGCCTGCTGCATGGAGTGCGTCACGATCACGATCGTGAAGTTCTGCTTCAGCTCGTCGATCAGTTCCTCGACCGTGGCGGTCGCGATCGGGTCGAGCGCCGAGCAGGGCTCGTCCATCAGGATCACCTCGGGCGACACGGCGATGGCGCGCGCGATGCACAGGCGCTGCTGCTGGCCGCCCGACAGGCCCGTGCCGGCGTCATGAAGGCGGTCCTTCACCTCCTGAAACAGGCCGGCCTTGCGCAACGAGGTGACCACGATCTCTTCCAGATCGGTCTTCGACTTGGCGAGACCGTGGATTTTCGGCCCATAGGCGACGTTCTCGAAGATCGACTTCGGGAACGGGTTGGGCTTTTGGAACACCATGCCGACGCGGGCGCGCAGTTCCACCACGTCGATCTGCGGGTTGTAGATGTCCTCGCCGTCCAGCGTGATCAGGCCCTTGACCTTGGCGCCCTCGACCGTGTCGTTCATGCGGTTGAGCGAGCGCAGGAAGGTGGACTTGCCGCAGCCCGAAGGGCCGATCAGCGCCGTCACCTGCCGTTCGTAGACGTCGAGATTGACCTCGAACAGCGCCTGTTTCGCGCCGTAGAAGACCGAGACACTCTCGCCCTTCATCTTGCTGGCGAAGGCGGGCGTGCTGGTCTTCGGGGCGGCGGTCAAATGAAGATTTTCCATCATATAAAATCCGATCGTTCCTACCAGCGACGCTCGAAGCGACGACGAAGCAGAATGGCGGTGACGTTCATGACCGCCAGGAAGAGAAGAAGCACGATGATGGCGCCCGAGGTGCGCTCCACGAAGGCGCGCTCGGCCTCGTTGGCCCACATGTAGATCTGCACCGGAAGAGCGGTCGCGGGGTCCATGGGCGTTGCGGGATAGTTGGCGACGAAGGCCACCATGCCGATCAGGAGGAGCGGCGCGGTTTCGCCCAGCGCATGGGCGAGACCGATGATCGTGCCCGTCAGAATGCCGGGCATGGCCAGCGGCAGCACATGCTGGAACACGGTCTGCATCTTGGACGCGCCGAGCCCCAGGGCGGCGGCGCGGATCGAGGGCGGCACGGCCTTCAACGCGGCGCGGGTCGCGATGATGATCGTGGGCAGCGTCATCAGCGTCAGGACGAGGCCGCCGACCAGCGAGGCCGAGCGCGGCAGGCCCATCCAGTTGATGAAGACGGCGAGACCCAAGAGGCCGTAGACGATCGAAGGCACAGCCGCGAGATTGTTGATATTGACCTCGATCAGGTCGGTGAAGCGGTTCTTAGGCGCGAACTCTTCCAGATAGATCGACGCCGCGACGCCGATCGGCAGAGCCAGCACCAGAACGATGCCCATCATGTAGAGCGAGCCGATCAGGGCGACGCCGACGCCCGCCGTCTCGGCGCGGGCGGAGGCGCCGAAGGTGAAGAGCCCGGTGTTGAAGCGCTGCTCCATCGCGCCCTTGGCTTCGAGATCGTGAATCCAGGTGAGCTGCTGGTCCTTGATCGGACGGCGCGCTTCCGGGATCGACAGGTCGAACTGCCCCTTCACGGCCGAGTCGACCGTGGAATTGGCATAGACCCAGACATCCTGCGTCGTGCCGATGATGGAGAGATCGTCCAGCACCATGTTGGCGAGCTGGGCGCGCACGCCCTGCGACACGAGCTGCATGGCCGAGGCGACGGCGGCCCGGTTGTTCGGGTCGATGCCGAGTTCCTTCATCAGCGCGTCCTGCACGAGGCGCGGGTAATTCACCGTGCGCAGGATCGTCGGATCGGCCTTGGCCTTGTCGTTCGGATCGATGATGCTCTTGGAGAAGGTGATCGGCAGGCGGATCTGGGTCTGGAAGAAGGCCGTGTAGCCCTGCCCAATCACCGTCCAAAGAAGGATGGCGAGGAAGATCATGCCGATAGCGATCGCACCCTGACCATAGAAGCGGAAGCGACGTTCGGCGGCATAGCGACGGCGCAGGCCGATGTCGCGCCGCGCGGGGCGCGCGGAGGTCGGAACGGCGTCCGAGCGGGAAATCGTCGTATCGCTCATCAGTCGTACTGCTCCCGGTACTTGCGCACGATGGCAAGGGCGATGATGTTGAGGATCAGCGTCATCACGAAGAGCGTGATGCCGAGCGCGAAGGCCACGAGGCTCTGCGGCGAGGTGAAGTCGAGATCGCCCGTCAGCTGCGAGACGATCTTGACCGTCACGGTGGTCATGGCCTCGAACGGGTTAAGTGTGATGTTGGCCGCGATGCCGGCCGCCAGAACCACGATCATGGTCTCGCCGATGGCGCGCGAGGCGGTGAGCAGCAGCGCCGAGACGATGCCAGGCAGCGCCGCCGGCAGAACCACCTTCTTCACCGTTTCGGAGGGCGTCGCGCCCAGCCCCATCGAACCGTCACGCAGCGAGCGCGGCACGGCGGTGATGATGTCGTCCGACAGCGACGACACGAAGGGGATCAGCATGATGCCCATCACCAGGCCGGCGGTCAGGATCGACTGCGCCTGGATGAAGCCGGTGAAATTGCCCGTCAGCAACCCGTTGATGTCGGCCGAGATGTCGCGAAGGAAGGGGCCGACCGTGATCAGCGCGAAGAAGCCGTAGACGATCGTCGGAATGCCGGCCAGCACTTCGAGCAGCGGCTTGACGATGGAGCGCACCCGGCTGGACGCATATTCGGCCATGTAGATGGCGGCGAAGAGGCCGACCGGCACGGCGAAGAGCATGGCGACGAAGGCGATATAGAGCGTGCCGGCCAGAAGCGGGATGATGCCGAACTGCCCGGCCGCCTGCGACCCGGCGGCGGCAAAGCGCGGCTCCCACACCGTTCCGAAGAAGAAGCTCGAGGGCGAGATACGGCTGAAGAAATCGATGCTCTCGAACAGCATCGAGCAGACGATGCCGACCGTCGTCAGAATGGCGATCGAGGAGCAGAGGATCAGGAAGACCTTGACGATCCTCTCGACCTTGTTGCGCGCGCGCAGACGAACCGCGATGCGGGATAGGGACAGGAAGAGCCCGGCGACCGCAACCACCAGAACGGCGCCCGTCATGGCCAGACGGCTCACGTCCTCCATGTGGTTCTTCTCGACGGCGATCGGAACCATCGCGTCCGTCGCGCCGCCCGGCAGCGGAATGCCGCGACGCTCGAACAAGGGCTTGATCTGGGCGATGCCGGCTGCCTCGAGGCCCACCTGCTCATCGGCGGGAAGCGCGCGAATGCCTTGGCCCAGCGAGCGCACGAGGCTGCGGCCGAGCGAAGCGGAGGCGCTCTGCGTATCGGCTTCGATGCGGCGCTCGACGGTGGAGAAGACGACAATGGGCGAAATCGCGAGCCAGGCGGCCATCAGCAGAAAGGCCGGGACCACGACCCAGGAGAAGACATAGGACCCGTGATAGACCGGGCGGGAATGGATTTTGGCGCCGGGCGCGTCGGGCAGCGCCGCGCCTTTGCGGCGTCCCAGCACGAAGCCCACAAGGCCAATCGCCAGAACAATCAGAATGAGAGCAAATACGGACACCGTTCGCCGTCCCCCGAAGGATCATCAGCCTCGCGCTTCCCCTCTCAGGTCGCGGCCGGCTGGCGGTGAAAGTGAAGAGGCCGACCCTTGGGCCGGCCTCCCATCGAAGAAGATGGATTATTCGGCGATCGTGGTGCCGGCTTCGAAAGCCTTGCGGGCTTCTTCGCGCTGCGCCTCAGGGGCCGGCACGAGGCCGTACTGGGCGAGCGGGCCGTCGGGGCCGATCATCTGATCGTCGAGCCAGAAGGTCACGAATTCCTTGAGGCCCGGAACGACGCCGAGATGCGCCTTCTTGACGTAGAAGAACAGCGGACGCGACACCGGATACTGGCCGGAAGCGACGGTCTCGACCGAAGGCGTGACGCCCGAAACGGTGGCGACCTTCAGCTTGTCCTGGTTCTGGTCGTAGAAGGCCAGGCCGAAGACGCCGACGCCCTGCGGGTTGGCGGCGATGCGCGCCAGGGTCTCGGTGTAGTCGCCGGCAACATCCACGGCCTTGCCGTCGTTGCGGATCTGGTGGCACTGCTTCTCGGCGGCCTTGTCGTCCATGCCGGACTTCTTGAAGGCTTCGAGCGCGCCGGAGGACTTGCAGCCGGCGACGACCGTCTTCTCTTCGAAGACTTCGCGCGTGCCGTGGTTCTCGGCCGGGATGAAGGCGATGATGTCCTGGTTGGGCAGCGAGGCGTCGACATCCGACCACTTGGCGGCCGCGTTGTCCACGACCTTGCCGTCCTTGACGACCTTGGCGGCCAGCGCCTTGAAGATCGTCTCCGGCGTCAGGACGAAGCTCGGGCCGGACGCCGAGGAGGCGAAGACGATGCCGTCATAGCCGAAGCGAACCTGCTGAATTTCGGTCACGCCGGAATCCTTGCAAGCCTTCTTCTCGGAGTCCGAGATCGGGCGCGAGGCATTGGCGATGTCGACCGTCTCCGGGCCGACGCCCGCGCAGAACTGGCGGAAGCCGCCCGACGTGCCGCCCGACTCGACGACCGGGGTCGGGAAGTCCGGGAAGATTTCGCCGAAATTCTGCGCCACGATCTGCGCGTAGGGCAGAACGGTCGAGGAACCGGCCGCATGAACCGGCTGCGTGCTCTGCGCGAAAGCCGCGCCGGTCGTCATGACGGCCGCGCCGAGAGCGAGCGTGGCGAAGAGGGACTTGATCACAGGCGTTTCTCCATCGAAACGTTTCGAATGCGAACCGCCGGACAAGATCAAAGGACGCGGCGTTGTTCGATGCCGGTCTAGCCGGCCGACGCAACCTGTCTATGACAAAGCCATATCCGATTTATGACAGTCTAAGCTGTTGATTTCACGCAGCCTTGCCGGACGACCTCACAGAAGCCAACCGGAAGCGCACCGAAAAGGTGGAGCCTTGACCGGGAATCGAGGCGATCGATAGCCGTGTGTTGTGGCGTATCAACACGTTTCGCACGATGCTGAGGCCGAGGCCCGTGCCCCGCGCCCGCGCGCTTCCGTCCTCCACCCGGTAGAAGCGCTCGGTCAGACGCGGCACGTGTTCGGGCGCGATGCCCCGGCCGAAATCGCGCACGAAGGCCTCGACCGTATCGGGGCCGCGCGTCAGGCCGATCTGGATGCGCCCGCCCCCGTCGCCATATTTCACGGCGTTTTCGGCGAGATTGCCGAAGACCTGAACCAGTTCGTCATGGTCGCCATTGACCAGCGCTTCGCCCTCGTCCAACCCGACGAGTTCCAGCGCCAGCTCCTTCTCCGCTGCGGTCGGCGCCGATTGCTGCGCCACCACGCGCAACACGGAAGCGATGTCGGCCCGCTCGCCCGGCTCCAGCCGGCGGCGCATCTCGATACGCGACAACGACAGGAGATCGTCGATCAGGCGCGACATGCGCCGGGCCTGATCCTGCATGATGTCGAGAAACTGCGCGCGTGCCTTGGGGTCGTCTCGCGCCGGGCCTTTCAGCGTTTCGATGAAGCCCGAAAGCGAGGCCAGGGGCGTGCGCAATTCGTGGCTGGCATTGGCGACGAAATCCGTGCGGATCTTCTCGATCCGGCGCATCTGCGTGCGGTCGCGAAACAGCGCCAGGAAGAAATGCGTCTGCGCTTCGCCGGGCATGGGCATCGGAAGGATATCAACGGCCCAGGCGCGGTCGGAGGGCGCGCGCTCGGCATACTCGGTCAGTTGCGGCTCGTCCGCCTCGATCGCCTCGGCCATGGCGGCGATGAATTCGGGCGCGCGAAAGCGCATGGCGATCGGATCGCCCAGCACCATGTTGCCGAAGGTCTGGATGCCAACGGCGTTGGAGAAGCGGAGCGCGAGGTCGCGGTCCAGAACGAAGGCCGGCTCGCGCATCGCGTTCACCACGCTCTTGACGCTGGCATTGGGCCAGAGCGGCGCGACCTCGCCGACCTTGCCGGCCTTGGCTCGAAGCGAGGCGCGCGCGCTGCGCTGGATCAGCTCGACCAAGGCGCTCAGCACCAGAACCCCGGCGACGACGGGGCGCAACTGCGGAATCACCCAAGCCGCCCAGACGAGCGCCCCGACCAGAACCAGCGTGGAAAGCGAGATAAAACTGCCACGACGCGCACCGCCGCCGGGTAAGCCTGTCTCGGTCATGCCAATGGACATCATCGCTCCGCTTGCGCATCCCGATCGAACGAGCGACACGATTCGCATGTTCGCTCGTCAATCAGATGACACGAAGCGGTCATTTCTCACGAAAAATCGAGAGCAAGTTTCAGCGGCGTCGCGGCAGCTCAGCCGAGCTGGCGCAGCCGCAGGGAATAGATGTCCACATCGTTGGTCTGCCCCGCGACGCCCGGCGCAATGGCGATGCTGGTATCGTTGCTGGCCACGGCCGGAACGGTGACATCGAAGACGAAGGCCTCTTCCGGCATGTCGGTGGTGAAGCGCTGGCTGTCGCAGAAGCTTCGGCTGCCGACGAGGCAGCGAACGGAGAATTCGCGCGGCGTGCCATCGGGCGAACCGGCGACGATTTCGATGCGCACGTTTCGCCCGGCGATCTGATGCAGCGTCCCCGGCCCGACCGCCAGAAGCGCCTCGTTCGGGCTGCCGGCCGGCGCCGAAATGCGCACGGCCTCGCGCGCACTGTCCTTTTTCACCGCCTCGATGCGCCCGCCCGCGGGAGTCGAGAGACGTTCGAGGTCGTTGCCGTCGAACACGTCGATCCAGGCGAGTTTGGGAAGCGTATCGACCGCTTCCGTGGAGCCCGTGACCTCCGGGGTTTCGCGGCCGCGCAGCGCGCCCGTGACGGCATAGGCGAGAAGCCCCAGCCCGAGCGCCAGAAGAGCGGCCAAGGCAGGCACCTTCCAGCTTGCCAAAGCGCGGGTCTTTTCGTCGGATGCGCGCGGCCGGCCCGGCGTCCAGCCGCCATCCTCGCCCCGCTCGTCCCGCACGTCACCGTCCGGCGCGGCGTGCGTATGAGCTTCATCCGTCAGCCGTTCCTCATAGGGCTCCGGCTCGTGTTCATCGGGATGGGGTTCGGCGGAATAGCTCTGCGGCGCAAAGCTTTGCGGCGCGAAGTCGGCCTCGACGCGGTTGATCGTTTCGGCCAGGCGCGAGCGCTGCTCGTGGGCGACCCCCTCCTCCGCGCCGCGCGCCTCCAGCATCCGCTCCAAGGCCCGTTCGGAGGCGGCATAGATGCTCTCCCGAAAGGCGGGATCGCGCGCGTCGCCGCCTTCGAGGGCTCGTCGCAGGCTGTCTTCCATGGCGCTCATAGTCACTCCGAACTGCGTCAGCCAGCGGGGGTAAGGTGCGCTTACCTCCGCTGCTTCGAACGTCGTGGATACTGAAAGCAGGCGGATGGAGCAATTGAAAGGCGCGCATCCCATTCGCCTTGCGTTTTTACGTAAAAGGTCAGCCGCTTTCCCCACGGGCCTTCCGCCGCGCGAGACCCCCGAACTGACTTTACTTCCCGGCCAAACGACCAATGTGTCACGCCTGCCCGACCAACAGGTTTTTGTGATGCAGTCCGTTTCCGCCCCCGCGCTGCCGAACCCGATTTCCGCCCATGGCGTGATCGGCGACATGAATACCATCGCCCTCGTGGCGCAGGACGGGCGGATCGATTTCTTCTGTCATCCCAATGTCGACTCACCCAGTCTGTTCGCCGGGCTGCTCGACACCGACAAGGGCGGCGAGTTCCGGCTCTGGGCCGAAGGTGACGCGCTGACCTGTCGGCAAATCTATCTGCCCGACACCAATATTCTCCTCACACGCTTTCTGGGCGCGAACGGGATCGGCGAGATCACCGATTTCATGCCGATCGATGGCTCGGGGCGCATCGTGCGCCGGGGCAAGGCGATCATGGGCCCGGTGCGCTTTCGCGTACAGATTCGCCCGCGCCCCGAATACGGCTCGATCCACCCGGACTTTCGGGCCATTCCAGGCGGCTTCGCCGTATCCTGGGACCGCGCGTCGGATGGCGGGCGCGAAGAAGTCTTCTTCTATTCCTCGATCCCCTTGCAGGCCGACAACGGCACGATCTCCGGCGAGGTGGACCTGAAGGAGGACGAGTCGGTCTATGTGATCTTCTGCCCCGGCCGGAAGGACGCACCGAAGATCGAGCCCGGATACGCGCGCGCCGCCTTCGGGCAGACGCGCGAATTCTGGCACCGCTGGGTGAAACAAGGGCGCTATCCCACCTTCTGGCGCGAGCTGGTGGTGCGCTCGGCGCTGACGCTCAAGCTTCTCACCTCGGCGCGCCATGGCTCAATCGCGGCCGCCGCGACGTTCGGCCTACCGGAGGTCGTAGGCGGCGAGCGCAACTGGGACTATCGCTTCTGCTGGGTGCGCGACAGCGCCTTTACGCTCTACGCCCTGTCGCGGCTGAACTATTTCGACGAGGCGGAAGCCTTCATCCATTTCCTGATGGAGCGCATCGTCGAGCCGCATGAGGATGTCGAGTCCGGCCTCCAGATCATGTACGCGATGGACGGCGCGGAGAAGCTGCCCGAAGTCGCGCTCGACCATTTGAGCGGCTATCTCGGCTCGCGCCCGGTGCGGGTCGGCAACGCCGCCTATCGCCAGCGGCAGATGGATATTTTCGGCGAGTTCATGGACGCGGTCTATATCGCGACCAAGGCGCGCGGGAAGCCGGCCTATGCGGTCTGGGCCAAGCTGTCGCGGCTGTTGGACTGGCTTTGCGACCACTGGCACCTGCCCGACAAGGGCATCTGGGAAAGCCGGGGCGAGGACCGCGAATATCTGTCCTCACGCCTCATGTGCTGGGTGGCGCTCGATCGCGGCATGAAGATCGCCGAACAGGAATCCCTGCCGGCCGACATCCTGCGCTGGCGCTCCGAGCGCGACGCGATCCAACGCAGCATTCTGGAGGAGTTCTGGAACAAGGACCTGGGCGCCTTCACCCAGTTCAAGGGCTCCTCAACGCTCGACGCCGTGGTTCTCCTGATGCCGCTCGTGAAGTTCATCAACCCACGTGACCAGATGTGGACCTCGACGCTGAAGGCCGTGCAGGCCAATCTCGTCCATGACTGCCTCGTCCGGCGCTACATCAACACCGACGAGAACCATGACGGGCTGGAGGGCGAGGAAGGCTTCTTCACCATCTGCTCCTTCTGGTATGTCGAGGCCCTGGCGCGCTCCGGCTTCGTGGCGGAGGCCCGACTTCTGTTCGAGAAGCTGCACTCCTACGCCAATCACCTCGGTCTTTATTCCGAGGAACTCTCCACATCCGGCGACCATCTCGGCAATTTCCCGCAGGGGCTGACGCACCTGTCGCTGATCTCGGCCGCGATCTGGCTCGACCGGGCGCTGTCGTCGCATTCCGACGACCCCGTGAACGCCTCCCATCAGATGATCGAGGACCCCGATGGCATCTACTGATCTTCATTCCCTTCACGGCCAGACCGCGCTCGTGACCGGCTCCTCCTCCGGCATCGGCGAGGCGATCGCGGTGGAACTCGCACGCGCTGGCGCGGATATCATCGTGAACTATCGCGGCTCGGCCGACAGCGCGAAGGGCACGGTGGACAGTGTCGAGGCGCTGGGCCGGCGCGCCGTCGCGGTGCAGGCCGACGTTTCGGTCGAGGCCGATGTCATCGCCATGTTCGACCAGGCGGAAGCGGCGCTGGGGCCGCTCGATATCGTCGTGTCGAATGCCGGCTTGCAGCGGGACTCAGCCATCGCCGACATGTCGCTGGACGACTGGAACACGGTGATCTCCACCAATCTCACGGGCGGCTTTCTGGTCGGGCGCGAGGCGATCCGGCGCTTTCGCAAGAAGGGACTGCGCGAGGATGTCAGCCGCTCGCTCGGCAAGCTCCTCTTCGACAATTCTGTGCACCAGCGCATTCCCTGGGCTTTCCGCGTCAATTACGCAGCCTCCAAGGGAGGCTTGCGGCTTCTGATGGAATCGCTGGCGCAGGAGGTCGCGCACGAGAAAATCCGCGTCAACGCCGTCGCCCCCGGCGCGATCGCGACCGCCATCAATCAGTCCGAGCGGGAAAAACCGGGCGGCTTGGAGGCCATGCTCAAGCTCATTCCTTATGGGCGCATCGGCGAGCCCGCCGATATCGGACGCGTCGCGGCCTTTCTCGTGTCGGACGCGGCCGACTACATCACCGGCCAGACGCTGTTCACCGACGGCGGCATGACGCTCTATCCCGAGTTTCGCGGCAACGGCTGAAACGAGAAAGGCGGCCCCGGAGGCCGCCTTTTTTTCATTCCGCGATGCCGACGCGCCTCAATAGGCTTCGTCTTCGCTTTCCTCGGGCTCGGTGCGACGCATGGAGGAGAGCTTGGCGAAGACGGCGGCCGCGTCCAGCTCTCCGTCGTCCTCGCGCGGGGCGGGACGGTAGTTCTGCGTCTGTGCGGCCGACAGGAGACGCTCTTCCTCGGCGAGTTCCTCCGGGCGGGGCATGCCGCGCGAGGCCTTCTCGACTTCCAGATCGAGGTCGATCTGCGAGCACAGGCCGAGCGTCACCGGGTCCATCGGCTGGAGATTGGCCGAGTTCCAGTGCGTGCGCTCGCGGATCTGCTCGATCGTGTGCTTGGTCGTGCCGACGAGGCGCGAGATCGCGTTGTCCTTCAGCTCGGGATGGTTGCGCACCAGCCAGAGGATCGCGTTCGGACGGTCCTGACGCTTGGAGACGGGCGTGTAGCGCGGCCCCTTGCGCTTGGCCTCGGGCACGCGAACCTTGGGCGGCGCGATCTTGAGCCTGTGGCGCGGGTCCTTTTCCGCGCGCACGATCTCGTCGCGCGTCAGCTGCCCCGTGATGATGGGGTCCATGCCCTTGATGCCCTGCGCCGCTTCGCCATCCGCGATCGCCTTCACCTCGAGCGGGTGCAGGGTGCAGAATTCGGCGATCTGCTCGAAGGACAGCGAGGTGTTGTCCACCAGCCAGACGGCCGTGGCCTTCGGCATCAGGAGCTGCTGAGCCATGGGTAATAGTCTCCTAGTGGCCCCCCGGGAAGGCGGGCTGTGGTCATGCCACGAATGCGGGAATTAACGCGAACTATAGGGGGTGCCAGCCGCAATCGCAAGGAAGTCCGGCGATCTATTGCCGGCCCGTCACGAGCACGATCTTGCCGATATGGTCGCGCTCCATGTGCCGATGCGCTTCGGCGGCCTCCACCAGCGGATAGGTCGCCTCGATCAACGGGCGCACGCGGCCCGATTCGAGATGCGGCCAGACCTTCTCGCGCAGATCCGCCGCGAGAGCCGCCTTGAAGGCATGGTCGCGCGCCCGCAGGGTCGAGCCGGTGAGCACGAGGCGCTTCTGCATGACGAGGTTCAGATCGATCTCCACCTTCGCTCCTTGCAGAAAGGCGATCTGCACGATGCGCCCATCAGGGGCCGCCGCCTGGAGATTGCGGTTCGTATAGTCGCCGCCCACCATGTCGAGCGTCAGATCGACGCCATGCCCATCCCGCCAGCTCTTCAGCGCCGCCACGAAATCCTCACGGCGATAGTCGACCGCGAGATCGGCGCCCAGCGCGCGCGCGGCTTCGGCCTTTTCCGGGCTGCCCACCGTCGTCGCCACATGCGCGCCGAAGGCGTGGGCCAGTTGGATCGCCGTGGTGCCGATACCGGATGTTCCGCCATGTACGAGAAACGTCTCGCCCGCCACCAGCCGCCCGCGCTGGAACACGTTGTGCCAGACGGTCAGGAAGGTTTCGGGAATGGCCGCGGCTTCGCTGAAGCTCAAAGCGCCGGGGATCGGCAGCGCGCTGCCCGCATCCGCCAGTGCGAATTCGGCATAGCCCCCGCCCGGCAGAAGCGCCATGGCCGTGTCGCCCTCGCGAAAATTGGAGACGCCCGGCCCGACGGCGGCCACGCGACCGGCGACCTCCAGCCCCGGCCAGTCCGGTGCGCCTTCTGGCGCGGGATAATAGCCCTTGCGCTGGAGAATGTCGGGCCGGTTCACGCCGCTTGCATGAACCTCGATCAGGATTTGCCCCGCGCCCGGACGGGGCACGTCGACTTCGCGCGGCACCAGAACCTCGGGCTCTCCGTGGCCATCGAGGGCGACGATCGTCATGGTGCGCGGCAGGGTCATGGGCTCGGTGCCTTTCAAAGGGCATGAATGGGCGGCGCGGTTGCGCTGCCCAACGTGGTGAGCAGGAAAGATAGGGTTTGTGTCGAGAATCGCGAGCCGCGCTAACCAAGCATTTACCCTGTCTGGATAAAGCTGTGATTGTCCAATTCGTTGGATGGCGACCCTGATGGTTGTCGACGTCTCCCTGTTGAAACTTGATAGAGCCGCTTCGTGCGGCTCTCTTTTTTCCAGGTGACGGGACCTGTGCGTCAGCTCGGCCGTTAACCAATTCGCAGCGAATGGGGTTGCGCCTGAGGGAGCTTGGGTAGAGGGTTTTGCGTAACGAGTTCGTCCGGCAGATGGCCGCACGAACCATGCAACGATTCCTCCCGAGGCTGGTTTTCCCCTGATGACACAAAAGCCGTCCGATCAGACCTCATTTCAGACCGTTCGCATCGCGGAGCGCCTCGCCTTTTCGGCGTCGTTCCAGCCGATCTTCGATACGGGCATGAATCTGGTCGATGAGACTGCGGCCTATCTCGACGGAGATGGGCGCCGGGACGCCAAATCCCTCTCGAGGGGTGCCGCGACCCTCTACGCCGCCGAGTCCATGCGCCTGACCACGCGCCTCATGCAGGTCGCCTCCTGGCTGCTGCTCCAGCGCGCCGCCAACCAAGGCGACATGTCGCGCTCGCAGGTCGAGGCCGAAAAAGGCAAGGTGCGGCTCGACAGCGAAGCGGAGGGTGTGGATTCGCCGTTCTATGACGAGTTGCCGGTCTCCTTTCGTGGTCTCGTCGAGCGCGCCCTGCTTCTGGAGCGGCGCATCGCCATGCTCGATCGCGAAATCTACGGCTCGCCCGCGCCGGAACCGGACGTGGTTCACAATCCGGTCGGCCAGCAGATTGATCTGCTGCGCACCGCCTTCGCCATGTAACTCCGTCACGCCTCAAAGCTGGCCAGTTTCACGCCGCCGCGCCTTCGGGTTCGGCGGCGTTTTCGTATGCGCCGGACTGGTGAGAGAAGCGCGCAGGCACAAAAAAACCCGGCGCGATGGCCGGGCTTTTTCGAAACATAAGGGTCGGCAGATTAGATGCCGAGGCCTTCGTAGCGCTTCTTGAAGCGCGACACGCGGCCACCGCGATCCAGCATCTGCTGGTTGCCGCCGGTCCAGGCCGGGTGGCTGGTCGGGTCGATGTCGAGGTTCAGCTTGTCGCCAGCCGCGCCGTAGGTCGAGCGCGTCTGGTACTCGGTGCCGTTCGTCATGACGACGGTGATGTTGTGGTAGTCGGGGTGAATGTTCTGCTTCATGATGCCCTCACAGCCTATACGCGCTCGCACTCACCAAGCCCGTCTGGCCGCCCCGAGGGAATCGGGCCAGGCGAACTGGAATGAGGAGCGCGATCGCTTTCAAATTCAAGGGCGAGCCTATACATGAGGGGGGGTTAGCGCACAAGGCCGCAAAGGCGATCCCATCTTGGCACGATCCGACGAGAAGAGCGGGGGCGAAAAAAGGCCCCGCACGCTAAAGCCCCTCGCCCGTCTTTGGCCCTATGTCAGACGCCACCGAAAGCTGGTGGCCGGCGCCTTGTTCTTTCTGACACTCGCCTCCGTCACGACCTTGTCCTTCCCGCTCGCGGTGCGCCGCGTGGTGGATCACGGTTTCATGTCGGGCGACACGGGCTTCGTGGACACGTATTTCGCCACCCTCGCCGTGCTCAGCCTTGTGCTCGCGCTGGCCAGCGCCGGGCGCTACTATTTCGTGATCACGATCGGCGAGCGCATCGTGGCGGAGCTGCGCAAGGACGTGTTCTCGCATGTCATGCGCCTGTCGCCGGGCTTCTACGACCGCAATCTTTCGGGCGAGATCGTCTCGCGGCTGACGGCCGACACGGTGCAGATCAAATCCGCCGTCGGGGCCACGGCCTCGCTGGCGCTGCGCAACATCATCCTGTTTCTCGGGGCCATCGCCATGATGGCCTATACGAGCCCCAGCCTGTCGCTGGTGGTGATATCGGCCATCCCCCTGATCGTCCTGCCGCTGGTGGCCTTCGGGCGCTCCGTGCGCCGCCGTTCGCGCGCCGCGCAGGATCGGCTGGCGAGCGCCAGCGCCTATGCGGGCGAGGCCATCGGTGCGGTGCGCGCCGTGCAAGCCTTCACCGCCGAGCCCGCCGCCCGCCGCCGCTTCGGCCAGGCGGTGGACGAAGCCTTCGAGGCCGCCCGCCGTTCGGTGACGGCGCGCGCCTTTCTCACTGCCTTCGCCATTTTCCTCATCACGGTCTCGATCATCATCGTGCTCTGGATCGGCGCGCATCGTGTCGTCGCGGGCGCGATGACGGCCGGCACGCTCGGCCAGTTCCTGCTCTACGCCGTCTTCGCCGCTTCCAGCCTCGGGCAACTCTCCGAGGTCTGGGGCGAGTTGACGGCGGCCTCGGGCGCGACGGAGCGGCTGTCCGAGCTTTTGGAAGAGGAACCCGCCATCGCCTCCCCGGCGGTCCCGACGCCCCTCCCCTCCCCCGCGCGGGGGCGCCTGCAGTTCGACGCCGTGTCCTTCCGCTATCCGGGCGCGCCGGAGCGGCCAACGCTCAGCGAGGTCGATTTCGATATTCGCCCCGGCGAGACCGTCGCGCTGGTCGGCTCGTCGGGCGCGGGCAAGTCCACCGTCTTCGCGCTGATCGAGCGGTTCTACGACCCGAGCGAAGGCCGCGTGCTGCTGGATGGCGTGGACATCCGGGAGACCGATCTGCGCGAGCTTCGGGCTCGCATCGCCTTCGTGCCGCAGGATGCCAGCATCTTCGCCGGGAGCGTCGCCGACAACATCGCCTTCGGGGCCGACGACGCGCCGCGCGAAGCGATCATCGCGGCGGCCCGCGCCGCACAGGCGGACGGCTTCGTCCAAGCCCTGCCGGAGGGCTACGACACGGTGATCGGCGAGCGCGGCGTCACGCTCTCGGGCGGCCAACGCCAGCGCATCGCGATCGCCCGCGCCATCTTGCGCGACGCGCCGGTCCTACTTCTGGACGAGGCGACCTCGGCGCTGGATGCCGAAAGCGAGGTGCTGGTGCAGCGCGCGCTGGAAGGGCTGATGGGCCAGCGCACGACGCTCGTCATCGCGCACCGTCTGGCGACGATCCTGAAGGCCGACCGCATCCTGGTCATGGATGGGGGACGCATCGTGGAAGAAGGCACCCATGCCGCGCTCATCGCACGCGGCGGGCTGTATTCGCGCCTCGCGCGCCTTCAGTTCGACGCCGGCCGCGAGGCTCTGGCTTCGACGGCGGCGGAGTAAGGCACAAACGGAAGCCCGTAAGGCGTCCCGGTGGGACGCCTTACGGGTGTCTGTGTAGCGATCATTCCCCGGAAGGGCTCGGCGGCACCGTCAGCTGAAAAAATAACAGGCGCGCTGGCCTACGTCCGGTCCGCGCCCGTCATCACCCCCGCAGCAACCGCGCCTCAGCGCTCTGTCAGCTTCAGCTCGATGCGGCGGTTGCGGGCGCGGGATGCGGCATCGTCGCCGGGCGTCAGCGGCTGGAACTCGCCGAAGCCGGTGGCCGCGAGGCGCTGCGCCGGAACGCCGGCCGCCACGAGAAAGCGTACCACGGCCGCCGCGCGCGCGGTGGACAATTGCCAATTGTCGGCAAAGCGGCCGCTGCTCACCGGCACATTGTCCGTGTGCCCGTCCACGCGGATGATCCAATTGATATCCGAGGGAATCTCGCGGTTGAGCTGGATGATGGCGTCGGCGAGCTTGCGCATCTCGTCCTGCCCTTGCGGCTGGAGCACGTCCGAGCCGGAGGGGAAGAGGACTTCCGACTGGAAGACGAACCGGTCGCCGACGATGCGGATATTGTCGCGATCGGCGAGAATCTCGCGCAGCCGGCCGAAGAAGTCCGAGCGATAGCGCGCCAGTTCCTGCACACGCTGCGCCAGCGCCACGTTCAGCCGGCGGCCAAGATCGGCGATCTGGGTCTGCGATTCGCGGTCGCGCTGCTCGGAAGCCCCGAGCGTGTCCTCCAGCGCCGCGATCTGCTGGCGGAGCGCCGAAAGCTGCTGGTTCAGGAGATCGATCTGAGCGCGCGCCTGCGCGGACACACGCTGCTCGCTTTCCACCCGCGCCTGGAGATCGCCGACCGTCGCGCCGGGCGCGGGCGCGCTCGTGCGGCCGGCATCCAGCGCGGCCTGAAGCCGGCTGCGCTCGCCTTCCGCGCCGGCAAGCGAGGCCTGGAGCGCCGCGATCTGATCCTGAAACTCGCCCGAGTTGGAGCGCTCCAGCGCCAGAAGCTGGGTCAGTTCGGCGATCTGCGCATTGAGGCGGCCGAGCACGGTGTCACGGCCCGAGAGATCGCGACTCAAGAGAAACTGCGCGATCACGAAGACCGACAGAAGAAACATGATGGCCAGAAGCAGCGTCGACAGCGCGTCGACGAAGCCCGGCCAGTAATCGATGTCCCGGCGCTGGCGGCGGCGCGAAAGGGCCATCGACTCAGTTCCGCTCGATCTCGGAGAGGGAATTGTTCAGCCGCTCCAGCGCCCGGCGCATCTCGCGCTGCTCGCCCGCCTGCGCTTCCACGAAGTCTCGCAAAAGCTGCTGCTCACCGCGCATGTGCTGAACGAGGCCTTGAATGCTTTCGGCCAGACTCGCCATGGCGGCGCTGGTGCGCGGCGCGTTGCTCTGCTCCAGAACCAGCCGGTTGATCCGGTCGGCCAGAACGCGGAACTCTTCGGCGCCGTTCGGCACATTGGGGATCAGCGGCAGAAGCGAGGGCGTCTCGGCCTCGAAGGACAGGAGGTCTTCCAGCTCGGTGTAGAAGCGGTTCTGCGCACGGCCGACCTGAAGATCGAGAAAGCCCAGCACCATCGAGCCGCTGAGACCGAAGAGCGAAGAGGAGAAGGCCGTACCCATGCCGGACAAAGGCGCGGACAGGCCGTTCTTGACGGAATCCAAGACCGTCGCGGCATCGCCGGCTGTGGGATCGAGCGACTGGATGGTCGCCGAGATCGAGCCGATCGTGGTGAGAAGGCCCCAGAACGTGCCGAGAAGGCCCAAGAAGACGAGGAGGCCGATCAGATAGCGGGAGGTATCGCGCGCCTCGTCCAGCCGCGTGGCGACCGAGTCCAGAAGCGAGCGTCCGGCGGCCAGCGGCAGGCGTGGCCGGCCGCGCCGGCCCTGCATCATCGCTTCCATGGGCGACAAGAGAACGGGATGGCGCGTGCGCCCGCCCCGCGCCGTCGCATCGCCCTCGCGCAGGCCGTTGACCCAGCGCACCTCGCGCGAGAGCTTGAGGATCTGCCCGAGCGACAGAAGAATGCCGATGGCCAGAACACCGAGGATCAAGCCGTTGAGGCCGGGATTGGTGAAGAAGGCCTGTTGGACCTGCCGGCCGAGAATCAGCGCTACGAAACCCGCGAGCGCCAGAAACACCAGCATCACGCCGAGATACACGAGCGGGCTGCTCAGCGGCTCCGCCGGGGCGGGAGCCGCAGGGGGCGGCGCTTCGGGCGTGGGAGAAAAGACCTGCATGACGCCTCATCCGCATCGCCGACAGCTGGACGCCGCGCGGCCGGGCCGGAACGGTGGAATGTTCTTCTAACCCGCCGCGCCGGCCAGCGCCAGCCAATGTCGCGTGTTGTCAAGCACTTGGTGAATCGGAGCTTGCCGACACGCCTTGGGCTCAAGCCTTGGCGGCCACCGGCTCGCCGCCGCCGCGATGGGCCGTGTTGGCCTTCTTGAGTTCGGAGAGAAGCTGGCGGTGGATCAGTTCGTTGCCGCAGCAGATATCGCCCTGCATGACGTCGAACTTCGCACCCTCCGTGTCGGTGACGAAGCCGCCGGCCTCGCGCACCAGAAGCGAACCGGCCGCGATGTCCCAAGGCTTCAGTTCATGCTCCCAGAAGCCGTCGAAGCGCCCGGCCGCGACATAGCCGAGATCGAGCGAAGCCGCGCCCATGCGACGGATGCCGGCCGTCTCCGCCATGATCTGGCGCGACTCGAACAGGAAGCGCGCATGATCGCCATGGCCGAGGAAGGGCATGCCCGTCGCGATCACGCATTCGGGCAGCTTGGCACGGGCGGCGACGCGCAGACGGCGATCGTTCAGGAAAGCGCCGCCGCCCTTCTCCGCCGTGTAAAGCTCGTCCAGCGCCGGGTTGAAGATGACGCCCGCCACGATCTGCCCATCGCGCTCCAGCGCAATCGAGATGGCGAACATCGGAATGCCATGAAGAAAGTTGGTCGTGCCGTCCAAGGGATCGACGATCCAGCGGTGCTGCGGGTCGCGCCCTTCGACGGTGCCGCGCTCTTCCATAAGGAAACCCCATTCGGGGCGGGCGCGCGAGAGTTCCTGGAAAACGATCTCTTCGGCCTTGCGGTCGGCATTGGACACGAAGTCCGCCGGGCCCTTCATGGACACCTGAAGGTTCTGGACTTCGCCGAAATCGCGGGTCAGCGAGCGGCCAGCCTTCATGGCGGCCTGCGTCATGACGTTCATCAATGCCGAACGGGCCATGGCTTGGGACAACTTTCTTCAATCGTGACAAAGAACACGCGGCGCGCACCAAAGGGCACGCTGCGGAGATGCGAAACCGGCCGGGCCTTTCAAGGCGGCCCGCCCGGTTGAACGGGTTCGGTCAGTCCGCGCGGCGGACGTAGGTGATCTCGTTGGTGTCGACCACGATGCGCTCGCCCGCTTCCACGAAGGGCGGCACCATCACACGCAACCCGTTTTCCGTGATGGCCGGTTTGTAGGAGGACGCGGCCGTCTGCCCGCGCACGACGGGATCGGCTTCCGTCACCGCGAGCACGACCTGATCGGGCAGCGAAATGCCGATGGGGCGGCCCTCGTGGCTCTGCACCGTCACCTTCATGCCGTCCTGCAGAAAGGCGGCGCGGTCGCCCACGAAATCCTTCTGGAGTTCAAGCTGCTCGTAGCTCTCATTGTCCATGAAGACGAGGTTCTCGCCCTCGGCATAGAGGAACTGATAGTCGTTGAGATCGAGATGGATGCGCTCGACCGACTCGGAAGCGCGGAAGCGCTCGTTCAGCTTGGTGCCGTCGATCAGGTTCTTCAGCTCGACCTGGTTGAACGCGCCGCCCTTGCCCGGCTTCACATGAGCCGTCTTCACGGCGGCCCAGAGGCCACCGGCATGTTCGATGACATAGCCGGGACGGATTTCGCTTCCGTTGATCTTCATGAAACGGGACGGCTTTCGGAAATTGTCAGGGGATGCAAGCGGGCTTGGAACCACAAAAGCCCGATTTGTTCAAGTCCGCACAAGCTTCAAAGCCGTCATCCCGCGCGAAAACGGTTCGCCGCCTCCAGCGCGGACTTCTGCTCGGCCTCGGGCAGGCCCCGGAACCAGATGTCGAGGCCAGAGTCGGAATTCGACGCGCGGCGGGCGAGCACCACCCATTTGGCGGCCTGGACACGGTCGCGCGGCGTGCCCACCCCGTCCTTGTAGAGATGGGCGATGCGGTTGACCGCGATCGGATTGCCGCGCTCGGCCGCGCCTTTCAGCCAAAGAAAGCCCTCAGCCGGGTCGGACGGGCCGCCGCGCCCGTTGATGAGCCAGATGCCCAGTTCGATCTGCGCGAGGTCGTGGCCCGAGCGGGCCGCTTCCTGCAACCAGTGGCGCGCCTGCGCGTCGTCCTTTTTCTCGACGCCCTTGCCATAGGCATAGAGCTGCGACAGCGCATATTCGGCGTCCGGCACGCCCTTGTCGGCGGCCATGCGGAAATAGGTGATCGCATCGCCGAAGCCGCCCGTCGGCGCGGACTGGATCAGCATCTGGCCATAATTGAAGGCCGCCAGCGGATTGCCCGAGTCGGCCGCCGCCTTCATCAGGTCGCGCGCTGTCGCGTCGTCCCGCTCGGCCGCCTTGCCCTCGAGCAGGATCAGCGCATAGCGGAACTGCGCTTCTGCGACGCCCGCCTTGGCGGCGATCGCGTACCAGCGCGCCGATTCCTTTTCGTCGCGCGGCACGCCGAGGCCGCGCGCGTAGATTTCGCCCAGCAGCGTCTGCGCCGCCGGATCGCCGAGATTGGCGAGCGGCTCGGCCAGGCGCATGGCCGAAAGATAATAGCCGCGCTGGAACGCACCATAGGCCTCGGCCGTGGGCGACGCGGGCTCCATGTCGCCGGGCACGGCGGGCGCATCCGACAGGGACACGCCGGCGAGCGCCTTGCCCTCCCCCGGCGCGGGGCCGAGCGGCGTTGGCAGAAAACGTGGTGGGGCGAGCGCTGCGGCGGCGGGTGGCACGTCGAGCGGGCCTTGCAGCGCCTCGGCCTCGCCCGGCAGTTCGAAGGGCGTCGGCGCGGCCTGGAGGGGCAGAAGCGTGCTGGGCGGAACGGCCACGCCCGGAACGCCCCCACCGGCGCTCTCCTGCGCCAGGGCCGGGCTTGCCAGCAGGACGAAAACCGAAAGGAGGCACAGGGCAGAGGGCCGCGCGTGCATGATCAGGCGGCCTCCACCACCGCCGCCTCGTCGAACAGGCGGTTGGCCTCCGTGACGCGGGCGGCGACGCCCTCGGCTTCGCCGAAAATGGCGCGCGACAAGAGAATGAACTCGGCACCCGTGGCGATGGCTTGGGGAAGCGTCGCCAGATCGCCGCCGCCCTGCACGATGCAGGGGATCTCGACGATCGAGGACCACCAGCCGCCCAGTTCGACGTTGCGGCGATGCGGCTCGGCGTCGCCATCGGCGCCGAGCTTGCCGAAAAGCACGTAGTCGGGCATCCGCTCGCCCGCTTCCAGCGCGTCGTGTCGCGTGTTGAAGCCCGAGGCGCCGACTATGAGGCGCGGCGAGAAGCGGGCCATGGCCTCGCCCAAAGCCTCGATCGAGCCACCCGATGTGTGGAACCCGTCGGCCTTCACGCGGCCGGCGCAGCGCGTGTCCTCGGCGACGATGGCGGCGGCACCCGCGTCCTGCACGATCGGAACTGCGGCTTCGCAGAAATCCTGAAACGCCGCGTCGGCCCGGCCTGCCGGGTCGAGAAACACGGAGGCGACATCTCCGGCGGACAAGGCCTCGCGCAGGCGCTCCAGCCCCTCGGGGCCATCGGGCAAAAGGGTCGTGGCGAGAACCAGTCGGGGGCGGATCGGCGCGTCGTCGGTCATGTCGAACTCATGGTGGCCCGAGCGGTGTGGCCCGGTTTCGAGTTCTGTAAATACGCATTGCGGCAACACTACAAGAGATTTGCCCGCCCTGCGGCCCTTGCCTGGGCGCTTTCAAGAGAAAGGGCGCAGCCATGGCCACGCCCTTCCACCTAGCCAAACAAGGGGGTCACGTCAGTGAGCGGAGGCGCGCAGGCGCTCCATCTCATCCTTCAGAAGCAGCTTGCGCCGCTTGAGGTCCTGCAACTCGTTGTCACTGATAGCGGGCTTGGTCTTAGCGGCCGCCAGTTCCTGCTCAAGCGCCGAGTGGCGCTGCTGCAAAGTCGCAAGATGGGCATCCAAAGGCATTCCTGAGGCTCCTTCTGACTGCTTTCCTCCCACCGGCACCCGAAGGGAACCGCTGTGGACGATAGGAAAGTGTCACATAAGCTTTGCACTGTCGAATGAGGATCAAGTGCCGGGTTTCGATTTTTGAGCGAGACTGGTACGAGATTTCGTGAATAGGATATGCCCGGCCTGAACCGGGCGCTGTCCGCGTGCCCGGCTCCGGCCGGGCGAGCGGCCGTGGGAAGCGTTCGAGGGGACCGGAGTGGCGGATCAGGAACAGGCCGAACTCAGACTGCAATTGGCGCGGCTCCGGCAGGAGCATATGGATTTCGACCTGGCCATCAACGCGATGGAAGCGACAGGCTGCGACCGGCTCGCCGTGCAGCGCATGAAGAAGAAGAAGCTCGTCATCAAGGACCGGCTTCAGGACATCGAAGATCAGGTCATCCCGGATCTGACCGCGTGACGTCAGCCCCTTCCCCCGTCGCCATCATCATGGGCAGCCAGTCCGACTGGGCGACCATGAAACATGCCGCCGACACGCTGGACGCGCTCGGCATCGCCTATGACGCGCGCATCGTGTCCGCCCATCGCACGCCCGACCGGCTCGTGGCGTTTGCCAAGGGCGCGAAGGCGGCCGGCTTTCAGGTCGTGATCGCGGGCGCGGGCGGCGCGGCGCATCTGCCCGGCATGACAGCCTCCATGACCCCGCTCCCCGTGTTCGGCGTGCCGGTGGAAAGCCGCGCCCTGTCGGGCGAGGACAGCCTCCTGTCGATCGTCCAGATGCCCGCCGGCATTCCCGTCGGCACGCTCGCCATCGGCCGCGCCGGCGCGGTGAACGCCGCGCTTCTGGCCGCCAGCGTCCTGGCGCTGCACGACGCCGGTCTTGCCGAGCGGCTCGACCAGTGGCGCCAGCGTCAGACCGACGCCGTGGCAGAGCGTCCGAGCGACGAGCCCGCGGCAGAGCCGAAAGCGGGAGCCAGCCATTGAAGACGTCCTTTCCGCTTTCGCCCGGCGCCACGATCGGCATGATCGGCGGCGGCCAGCTCGGCCGCATGATGGTGTCGGCCGCAGCCCGCCTCGGCTATCGCACGATCGTGCTCGATCCCGATGCCGCCTGCCCGGCCGCTCAACTGGCGAACGAGACGATAACAGCCGCCTATGACGACCGGGAGGCGCTGGAGCGTCTGGCCGCCAGCGTCGCGGTCGTCACCTACGAGTTCGAGAACGTGCCCGTCGCGCCCGTGCGCGCGCTCAGCCATATCGTGCCCGTCTTTCCGCCGCCGGAAGCGCTGGAAGTCGCGCAGGACCGCGTGGTCGAAAAGGCCTTCCTGAACGGCACGGGCATTCGCACCGCACCCTGGCGGGCGGTGGACGACGCGCCTGAACTCGACCACGCCTTTCTGGATCTCGGCGGCGACTGCATCCTGAAGACCCGCCGCCTCGGCTATGACGGCAAGGGTCAGGCGGTGCTGCGCGAGAACGGCACGCATGGCGAGGCGTTCGACAGTCTGGGCGGCGTTCCCTCGATTCTCGAAAAGAAGATCGCCTTTGAGCGCGAGATTTCCGTGATCGCCGCGCGCGGCCAGGACGGCAGCTTCGCCGCCTACGATCCGGCCGAGAACGTTCATGGCCTCGGCATTCTCAAAAGCTCCACCGTGCCCGCGAGCGTGCGCCCGGAGCAGGCGCAGGCCGCCCGCGCGATCGCCCGTGCGATTCTCGACAAGTTGAACTATGTCGGCGTCATCGGCGTCGAGTTCTTCGTCGGCAGGGACGGCGAGCTTCTGGTCAACGAGATCGCACCGCGCGTTCACAATTCCGGCCACTGGACGGAAGCGGCCTGCACGGTCTCGCAGTTCGAGCAGCATATCCGCGCCGTGGCCGGCCTGCCGCTCGGCGACCCCAAGCGCCACAGCGACTGCGTGATGGAGAATCTCATCGGTCAGGATGTCGAGCGCGCCTTGCCGCTGCTGCGCGAAGCTGACGTGATGCTGACGCTCTATGGCAAGGCGGAAGCCCGTCCGGGGCGCAAAATGGGCCATTTCACGCGGGTTTCTCCGCGATCCGCGCCCTGACATGAAGGGTCCGCGACGGTCACATGGTTGACAGAAACCGCCGCGGACGCTATCGAACCACCCAGGCAGACGCGCCCCTTGGGCGCGTTTTTCATTGTGCGGCAGAGCGGACCATCCGATCGTCGCCATCCACACCGACGGTCAAACCCATGAAGATCAAGAACTCGCTGAAGTCGCTCAAGGGCCGCCACCGCGCCAACCGCCTGGTTCGTCGCAAGGGCCGCATCTACATCATCAACAAGCAGGCTCCGCGCTTCAAGGCGCGTCAGGGCTGACGAGATTAAGGCCGGCTTTCAAGCCGGCCTTTTTCGTTTGTGGCTGTTTCCGGCAAAGTGCGGCCGATCGCGCTCTTCGGGGAAGGCCGATTCCCACCTCCCCACCCGCCCGACGCTCGAGGGTCAAGCGCCTTGCGACATGCCTCGGCGCGCTCCACATCCCCAGACGTCCGATCCGCGCGACGGGCGCAGGCCTTGATCCCGCTCGGGGACGATTGACGGCGCGCAGGCGAAGACTAAGCTCTCCCCATGCGCGCATTTGCTTATCCTCTCGCCCTTCTCTGCCTCGCCGCCCTGCCCGCCTGGGCGCAAGGCGAGGCGACGCCGCCAGCCCCGCCCGCGCCCCAGCCGGCGGCCGAGGCACTTCCCAGCGACCATGCGGGCCGGCTGGACGCGCTGTTCGCGCGGCTGAAACGCGAACAGGACTCAGCGCGCGCCGAGACGCTGGCGAACCAGATCCAGGCCGAATGGCAGGCCAGCGGCAGCGCGACGACCGATCTCCTGATGCAGCGCGCCGCCAGCGCCGTCGCTGCCAAGAACATGGCAGCCGCGCTCGATCTTCTGGATCAGGCCATCGTGCTCCAGCCGACCTTCCCCGAAGCCTGGAACCGCCGCGCGACCGTCCATTACGCGCAGGATCGCTACGGGCTGGCGACGGCGGATGTGGAGGAAACACTCAGGCGCGAGCCGCGGCATTTCGCGTCACTCATGGGGCTGGCCGCCATGCAGGAGGAAATGGGCCGGGATCGCCAAGCCCTGCAAACCTATCTGCGGGTTCTCGACATCTACCCTGCGCTCAAGGACGCCCAGGACGCCGCGCTTAAGCTCTCCGACGCTCTCGCCGGCGAACGCGCCTGACACGCATCCCGCGCCCGCCGACACCACCCACAAAAAAGGCCGCGACAAACGCGGCCTTTTTTAATTCTGAGGGATAGGGCCGGTCAGGCCGCGTGCGCGCCGTCGGAACCGACATAGGCGATGCGGATCATATTGGTCGCGCCCGGTGTGCCGAGCGGCACGCCTGCGGTGACAATGATGCGCTCGCCCGGCTGGGCGAAGCCGTGCTCGACGGCGAGGCGGCAGGCCTTGTCGACCATGTCTTCCATGTCCTTCGCATCTTCGGAAATGATGCAATGGAGACCCCAGCCGAGGCTGAGGCGGCGCACGGTGCTCTCGATCGGTGACAGCGGCAGAATCGGAATCTGCGGGCGCTCGCGCGACATGCGCAGGCCCGAAGCGCCCGAACCCGTATAGGTGACGATCGCCGCCACTTTGAGCGTTTCGGCGATCTGGCGCGCGGCGAGCGACACGGCGTCAGCGCCCGTCGGCTCGGCGGTCGGGCGCTGGGCGAAGATGATGCCGGAATAAAGCGGGTCCTTCTCCACCTCGACCGCGATGCGATCCATGGTGGCGACGGCCTCGACCGGATACTGGCCGGCCGCCGATTCGGCTGACAGCATGACGGCGTCCGCACCTTCGAACACGGCGATCGACACGTCGGACACTTCGGCGCGCGTCGGCACCGGCGCGGTGATCATCGATTCCAGCATCTGAGTTGCGACCACGACGGGCTTGCCGGCGCGGCGCGCGGCGCGCGTGATGCGCTTCTGAATGCCCGGCACCTGCTCCAGCGGCATCTCGACGCCGAGATCGCCGCGCGCCACCATGATGGCGTCCGACATCTCGATGATCTCGTCCAACCGCTCGACGGCCTGCGGCTTCTCGATCTTGGAAAGGAGGCCGACGCGGCCACGCGAAAGCTTGCGCGCCTCGGCCAGGTCTTCGGGCCGCTGAATGAAGCTCAGCGCCAGCCAGTCGACATTCTCGGCCAGAACCGCGTCGAGGTCGCGCCGGTCCTTGTCGGTCAGCGCGCCGGAGGTCAGCAGCGTGTCGGGCAGGCTGACGCCCTTCTTGTCGGAAATGCGCGTGCCGGCGACGACCATGCAGCGGATCGAGCGCCCGTCGCATTCCAGCGCCACGAGATGGAGGCGGCCGTCATCGATCAGGAGGCGATGGCCGGGGCGCACCGATTCGAGAATATCGGGATGGGGCAGATAGACGCGCGTCGCGTCGCCCGGCTCCGGGTTGTCGTCCAGCGTGATGATGTCGCCGGGGGCGAGATCGACCTTGCCGTCCTTGAACTTGCCGACGCGCAGCTTCGGCCCCTGCAAGTCGGCCAGAATGCCGATCGGGCGGCCGACACTGGCCTCGACATTGCGAATGCGGCGCACCAGCTCGCGCATCGCGTCATGTTCGGTATGGCTCATGTTGATGCGGAACACGTCCGCGCCCGCATCGAACAGCTTGCGGATCATGGCCTCGTCGGACGAGGCCGGCCCGAGGGTGGCGAGAATCTTGACTCGACGGTTGCGTTTCATGGCTTGGGAGTCTCCCCACGAGGCGATTCGGTGAGCTGAACCATCCAGCTTCCTTGTCCGCCGGTGTCATACTCCCGGAACCCCATCTTCTGGAACCCGCGAGCGAAGCAATCCTTCACACCGACGATACGGAATTCGTTTTCGGCGATGCACATATCGACCTTGCCGGCCCAGCGGCCCAGCCCCTCGGCGTCTTCGGCATAGAGATAATAGTAGCGCGAGTGCAGCTCGCCCTCCACGACGGAGCGACAGGTGGTCGCCGGAATGCGCCACCAGCCCTCGCTGACCCAGCCCTCGGGCGTGCGCTGGCCCACGGCGACGCCGACCAGGGTCTGGGTTCCGTTGCAAACGCGAAAATCGGCATGGGCGGGGCGAGACAGCGCCGGTGCGCCAAGAGTGGAGGCGCCGAGGGCCAGACAAAAGGCCACGGCCGGAGCACGCGGCCCCCTGATCGAACGGAACGGCATGGGCGATCCTTGAGGGGAAGGGTTCGAGCGGTTCCGTTCTGGCATAAGCGAACAAGCCGGCAAAGCAAGGGCCGCCCGCGCAGGACCGGTCTCGCGCAAGCTTCGCCGGCCTTGCGACGCGGGAGCGGGCGCGCAATATCCAGTGCTATCCTTCCCGCGCGAGGCCCGGTCGCCTCGCCGCCCGTTTCCAAGGTGTCCCATGAGCCTCAGCCGCGAACAGGAAATCGAGATCGAAGCCGCCGTCTTCCGGCGCCTGCGCGATCATTTGCGCGCGCGCGGCGACGTGCAGAATATCGACCTGATGAATCTGGCCGGTTTCTGCCGCAACTGCCTGTCCAACTGGTATCGCGACGCGGCCGAGGCCAGCGGCGAGACGATGAGCAAGGAAGCGTCGCGCGAGATCGTCTACGGTATGCCCTATGACGAATGGCGCGCCCTGCACCAGAAGGAAGCGGGCGACGACAAGCTTGCCGCCTTCGAGCAGAACCGCCCGAAAGACGAGAGTGAACCGCGCTGAGATGAAGCGCAAAACCCTGTCGCGGCCTCTCGGTAACGCTTGAGTAACCATTCCGCGTCATCGAAGAGTTCATAAACGCGTCCGGCCTGACCGGCGCCTTGGCCCTGCTTGAGAAGAGGCTCCCATGTCGAACGCCACCGACGAGGTCGCACAGGACCAGCTCCGCTCCTTCGTGGAGCGGATCGAACGCCTGGAAGAAGAAAAGAAGACGATTTCGGACGACATCAAGGATGTCTACGCCGAAGCCAAGGGCAATGGCTTCGACACCAAGGTCTTGCGCAAGGTCATTTCGCTTCGCAAGCAGGACGCGCAGGAGCGGCAGGAGCAGGAGGCCATTCTGGACCTCTATCTTCAGGCGCTGGGCATGGCCGCCAGCCTTTGATCCGATGCGCCGCCCCCCTCCCCGGCAGGCGGACGGCGTAGAAAAAGGGGCGGCCCGTATCGGGCGCCCCTTTTTTTATACGGAGGTCGATGGCGTTCTATGCCTCGCGCCGGAGGTTGGCGGGGCTCAGCCTCGCGCGCGGCGGCGCGTGTAACCTAGGCCCATCTGCTTGGCGAGGCGCGAGCGCGCGGCGGCGTAGTTCGGTGCCACCATCGGATAATCCGCCGGAAGATCCCACTTCTCGCGGTATTCTTCGGGGGACATATTGTAATGCGTCATCAGGTGACGCTTCAACGACTTGAACTTCTTGCCGTCTTCCAGACACACGATGTAATCGTCCGTCACCGAGCGCTTCACGGAAATCGCGGGCTTGGGCTTTTCCACCTGCACCGGCGGGGCTGCGGCGCCGGCCTGGCTCAGGGCATTGTGGACATCGTGGATCAGACCGGGCAGGTCGCCGACCGGCAAAGAATTCTTGCTGACATAGGCGGCGACCACTTCGGCCGTCAATTCCATCAGCATATCCGAGTTGTCGACCTCGTCGATCTCGCTCATCGTTCCAACCTGGCTTGAGACAAACAATCACGCCGGGCACGGCGTGCGTTTACTGCTGATCGTTCGCGGTGCCGAACTGAAAGACCCGATAAAGAATTACCCAGTTGTTCCAGTTTGACGAGCCCCGCATGGCAGAAAACATCTCGGTGCGGCACTCAACCTTCGAAACACTCCAGTCGTATTCTGGGAAAAACACCTCCTTGTCAACACGTCGCAGGAGCTGCTGCAAGAACTTCCCGAACGCTCTTGAGAAGACTAGCTTGCAACCCACGTGGTTGAACAGGAGGAAACTCAGCCCAAGCGGGTAAGAGTGAACCTATCGGTGTAGGCTTGGCAGAATTTGCTCGTCTGCGAAGCGCACTCACCAAGCGACAGGGCTCGCCAAACGCGTCTTTCACCCAATCTTTAGGCCCGCTCGGCCTTCGAACGTTTGGCTTTATCAGCTTTCTATTTCCGATACGGAAGTTCAATCCCAGACGTCTGCGATGGGAGCCATGTGTTGAGGATCAAAGCACAAATCGCTTCGACGCAGGCAGGTTCAATCGCGAGGCATTATGCCGCAACGCAGCATGAAGTGCATCCAAAATATTCGCCGATGACGTTGGGGCACCTTTACACTTTCAACGTGATCGAACCCTCGATCATCAGCGGGGCGATCGTGGACACGAACTATTGGATCAGCTTCACGAAAAAGGGCGCTCGAAGGCGCCCTTTCCTCAATCGAAGCGTGTGCGGCTTTGCCGATCCGCCGAATGTTTCAGTCCAGCTTGTGAACCGGCAGGAAATTCACCGCCGTTCCCTCGAAATGTTGCGCAGCCGCGGGCGACGAGCCCTTGCGGGAGAAGCCACGGGCGAACACCGCGCTCGGCATCTGCCCGATCAGATTATCGGCCACCGGACGCGCGAGCTTGCTTTCGATGGCGCGGCGCTCCGGGCTGGTGATCAGCGAAGCGATGGCGATTCGCTGTTCGATCGCATCCGGGCTGACCTTGCGCGCCGCCTTGCTGGCCGCTGGCGCGTCGCCGACCACTCGGCCGCCCTTGGCGAGTTTTGCCGGAGCCTTGGTAGCAGCGGTCTTGGACACCCCCTTGGCCGGGACGGGCGCAGCAGCGACGGCGGAGCGGGCCGGCGTCGGCTCGTTGCCGAGCGAGGCGACCTGCACGGCTGCTCCCGGCTTCGCGTCCGGCGTTTCGGACGGCCGCGTCATTGCGGCGGCAATGGCCGATTGCGGGCGGGCGGAGGGCGTTGCGACATGTGGCGCGGCACCGGCCAAAGCAACAGCGGGCGTTGGGGTGGTCGCGGCGGCCTGTGCGGCGGCGGCGGGCGGCACCTCGGGCATGGCGGCGGCGATGATGGCCTCGGGCGTCAGGCCCTCCTCCTCGGCCAACTCGGGCTTCTGGGTCGGCAGCGCGGCCTGATCGCCGCGCAGAACGGCCTCGAACGGTGGGCGCTCGCGGGGCATGGGCACGGCATAGGCCAGTTGGGCCGGCGCTGCGGGTGGCGGCTCCGCCTCTTCGAGGGCGGCGACGAGAGTCTGATCCAGCGCCTGAACGGACGGACGATCGGGCGCGCTGGAGGGCAGCGGGACGCGGGACGGCGCAAGGGCTGCGACTTCCGTTTCTTCCTCCTCCTCACGGCGCGGCGGCGGCGCGGCGGGAATGGCGGCGGGCGGCGCGGATCGGCGGGGAGCGGAACTGTCGAACACGTCACGCTCGGCCATGGGCACGCCAGCGGGCAAGGCCGGCGGCGGCGCGGGGCGCGTGGGCAAGGCGCTCGCGACCTGAACCTCCGGCTCGGGCTTGGGCGCGGCGCGAGCAGGCGCCGGAGCGCGGCTCGGCTTGCCGACCGGGGCGGCGGACGCCTCGGCCTCGTCCTCGGCCTCCTCGTTGCCGCCGCCAAACAGCATGGCCAGAAGCGAGCGGCCACCGCTGGAGCGCGACGAGGCGATCTGGATGTCGTTGGAGCCCTTGCGCTTGTTATAGGAGGCCAGCGCGGTCTCGTAGCCCGGCAGAGGCTTGCCGTCGGCCGGCAGGTGGATCGTGTTGCCCTTGGGGAACACGGCCGCGAGTTCGCTGCGGCTCATGCGCGGCCAATAGCGGCCCTTGCCCGTGTCGTAATGCACGAAGGGCGAGCCCGAGCGCGGATAATAGCCGACGCCGCCGATCTGCATCCGGAGGCCGATGTCGCGCAGCTTCTTCAGCGGAACGTCGGGCAGATACCAGTCCACGGCCTTGCCGGCCATGTGGAGACTGTTGCCGGCGACGCCCGACGAGCGCGAGCGCAGCATCGCATTGGTGCCGGACGAGCGATAGCCGCCGATAATGTGGATGTAGCTGCGCGAACCCGACTGACGATAGGCTTCCCAGAGCACGTCGAGAAGGTTCGGGTCCATGTTCGTGGGCTTGTTCTCGCGCCAGTCGCGCAGGGCCCAATTGGCCTTCTTGAGGCCCTCGGGAAGGAACTTGCCGTCCTTCTTGTAGGTGATTTCCGTCTTCTCGTTGAGATGGACGTGGTAGAGCTTGAGGGTTCGGGTTTCGGCGCGAGCCGCGGCGGCCCCCACGGAACTCATCACCACGAAGCCTGCCAGGAAGACCGCAGCGCGCCTCAAGGCCGCGCGCGATACGCATTCGGTCCATCCGAACATGCGGAACCATTCCCCCGGTGTGTCGTGTCGACGCCCGTGCCAACGGCTCGTGCGACCAGTCCCCCAACAGAGGGATCCAATCACAGGAGAGTGCGGCACGAAAATGACACAGCTCCAATTTCTTTGGCACTACACGCGAAAATGGTTAACGACCAGTGAAAATTCGGACTAAGGATTAAACCTTGGGCGTCTCTGCGGCCGAATCAGGCGCGGAAAGCCCGTATTCCTTGAGCTTGCGATAAAGGGTCGTACGACCGATCCCCAGAAGCTTGGCCGCCTTGGTCGGCTGCCCGCCGCATTCTTGCAGCGCACGCAGGATATGCTCACGCTCGACTTGCGCGAGGGTGGGGAACGCGGCCGAGGCTGGCGGCACCCCCATCGCTGCGGCGGCAGGCTCGCGTCTCGGCTCAATTACTTGCGTCCTCGGTATCGGCTGCCACGCGTCGGCAAGCTGGAAATCCTCCGCGCGCAGGCCCTCACCATCGGCCATGACGCAGGCGCGCCGGATCGCGTTTTCCAGTTCACGAATATTGCCGGGCCAACGATGCGCTTGCAGGCGCGCCAGCGCACCCGACAGGAGCGCGCGGCCCGGCACGTTTCGCGCGGCAAAGGCGCGGGCGAGGCTCGGAATGTCCTCGCGGCGCTCGCGCAGCGGCGGCAACTCGATCGGCACGACATGAAGCCGATAGAACAGGTCTTCGCGAAACCGTCCGGCCTCGACATCGGCCCGAAGGTCGCGATGCGTGGCGGCAATGATGCGGATGTCCACGCGCACGGGCCGCGCCGCGCCGATCGGATCGATCTCGCCCTCCTGAAGCGCGCGCAGAAGCTTGACCTGCGCCTCGGGGGCCAGTTCGCCCACCTCGTCCAGAAACAGCGTGCCGCCATCGGCTTCGCCGAACTTGCCGAGGCTGCGGCGCTCGGCTCCCGTGAAGGCCCCACGCTCGAAGCCGAACAGGATGCTCTCGGTGAGATCGCGCGGCAGCGCCCCGCAATTGATGGGAACGAAAGGCCGGGCGGCTCGCGCGCCGGAGGCCACGATGCGCCGTGCCAGCCATTCCTTGCCGGTACCCGTTTCGCCGAGCAGCAGCACCGGCACCATGGAACGGGCCACGCGCGTGGCCGCATTCAGAACCGGGCGCATGGCGGGGCTGGGGTCGTCTTCGTCCTGGCTGGCCGACAGGCCCGGACGTATCCCTTTGCTGTCCTCGTCGTCCCCCTGCCGGATGGCGGCCTCCAGGGCGGCGCGAACACGAGTGAGCGAGACGGGTTTGACGAGGAAGTCCGTCGCGCCGGCGCGCATGGCCTCCACGGCGCGGTCGAGCCGCCCCTCCCCCGTCTGCACGATGACGGGAACGGAATGGCCCCTTGCGCGCAGCTCGCGCAGTAGCTCCAGCCCGCTTCCATCGGGAAGGCCGAGGTCGAGCAAGAGCGCCGCGAAGCGCTCCGGGGCCGCCGCCAGCATGGTGCGCGCGGCGGCGAGCGTCCCCGCGATCTCGGCCCGCCCGCCGGCCCGCGCCACATGCGCCTCGCTCAGGCGGCATTGCACGCCGTCGTCATCCACGATCAGGACGTGGAAGGGCGGCTCGGCCATGGGTTCGCTTGTCATGGGTTCGCTTTTCGCGCTCATCGCCCCTATTTGACACGGCAGGGATGAAGAGTTTTCTGCCACACGAGCGGGGCGGCGCGTCGGGCCGCTCCTTTCCCGATTTGCGAGGTGTCCATGATCCGTTCGTCCGTTTCCCCCACATCCTCCGCACGGGCCGGAGAGGAGGATCTGGGCGCCCTGCCCCGCTGGAATCTGGCCGATCTCTACGCCTCGATCGACAGCCCGCAGATCGCGACCGATATCGAGCGCTCGCGCTCGCGCGCCAAGGCCTTCAACGAGCGCTGGCGCGGCCGCTTGGCCGAAGAGGCGCAGAAGCCCGGCGGCGGCGAGTTGGCGGCCGCCATCGTGGAGTTCGAAGAGATCGAGGAAATTCTCGGTCGCCTCGTCTCCTATGCCGGGCTCGTTTATTCCGGCGACACGTCCGACCCCGCGAACGCCAAGTTCTACGGCGACATCCAGGGCGAGGTGACCGATATTTCCTCCGCGCTTCTGTTCTTCGGGCTGGAGCTGAACCGCGTGGACGACGCGGCGATGGACCACGCCATGGATGCCAATCCGGCGCTCGGTCGCTACCGGCCCTGGATCGTGGATCTCAGGCAGGACAAGCCCTACCAGCTGGAAGACCGCGTGGAGGAACTCTTCCACGAGAAATCCGTCACCGGCCATGGCGCGTGGAACCGCCTGTTCGACGAGACCATGACCTCGCTGCGCTTCGAGGTGGACGGGGAGACGCTGGCGCTCGAAGAAACGCTGAACCTCCTGCAGGATGCCGACCGCGATATCAGACGCAAGGGCGCGGAAGCGCTGGCAAAGGTCTTCGGCGAGAACGTGCGCACCTTCGCGCTGATCACCAACACGCTCGCCAAGGACAAGGAAATCTCCGACCGCTGGCGCGGCTTCGAGGATGTCGCCGATTCCCGCCACCTCGCCAACCGCGTCGAGCGCGACGTGGTCGATGCGCTGGCAAAGGCCGTGTCCGACAGCTACGGCTCGATCTCGCATCGCTATTACAGCCTGAAGGCCAAGTGGCTGGGGCTGGATGCCTTGGAATTCTACGACCGCAACGCGCCGCTGCCGGGCGCCTCGCGCCGCACCATCCCCTGGACGGAAGCGCGGGAAACCGTGCTCTCGGCCTATCGCGGCTTCGACCCGGAAATGGCCGAGATCGCCGGCCGCTTCTTCGAGCATCGCTGGATCGACGCGGGCGTGCGGCCGGGCAAGGCGCCGGGCGCCTTCTCGCACCCGACGGTGCCCTCCGCGCATCCCTACGTCCTGATGAACTATCTCGGCAAGCCGCGCGACGTGATGACCCTCGCGCACGAGCTGGGCCACGGCGTGCATCAGGTTCTGGCCGGGCCGCAAGGCGCGCTCATGGCCTCGACGCCGCTGACGCTCGCCGAGACGGCCTCGGTCTTCGGCGAGATGCTGACCTTCCGCTCGCTTCTGGAGAAGGCCAGTGACAAGGCCGAGCGGCGCACGCTGCTCGCCTCCAAGGTGGAGGACATGATCAACACGGTGATCCGCCAGATCGCCTTCTATCTGTTCGAGCGCGAAATCCACACCGAGCGGCGCAAGGGCGAGCTGACGGCCGAGCGGATCGGCCAGATCTGGGTCGAGGTGCAGGCGCGCTCGCTCGGGCCCGCCGTGCGGCTGGGGCCGGGCTATGAAAGTTTCTGGACCTATGTCCCGCACTTCATCCACTCGCCCTTCTATGTCTATGCCTATGCCTTCGGCGACTGCCTCGTGAACTCGCTTTATTCGGTCTACGAGCAGGCCGATCAGGGTTTTCAGGAGAAATATTTCGCCATGCTGCGCGCGGGCGGCACGAAGCATCATTCCGAATTGTTGAAGCCCTTCGGCCTCGACGCCTCGGACCCGGCTTTCTGGCAGCGCGGCCTGTCGATGATCTCCGGCTTTATCGACGAGCTGGAGGCGATGGACCGAGCCACGAACTGAGCGCTCAGGCGAGGTCGATGGCCTCGCCCCAATCGGCCCGGCGGGCGCGGCGGAAGGCTTCGCCGTCCCGCTTGGTCAGGAGGCGGCGGCGCATCTGTCCGTCGCCTTCGCAGAGCTTCAGATGCACCTTGCCGCTGCCGGCTTCCGGCGGCGCCAGGATGCGAGCCGCGCGCATGGCGGGGGCGAGCCGCGTCGCCGCGACATAGCTGAACTTCTCGTCCTCCCAAGGCACTTCGGCCGATTTGGTGCGCAAGTGGACGCGCGAGCGCGCCACGCGGCGCGCGAAATGGCACCAGTCCGGTGCCTCCAAAGGGCAGGCCGCTTCATGCGGACAGGGCGCGGCGAGCGCGGCGCCACTTTCGATCAAGGCGCGGCGCGCGTCCAGAATGCGCCCGTAGCCGGCCGGCGTGCCGGGCTCCACGATCAGAAGCAGGCCTTGCGTGCGCGCCCAGAGCGCTTCCACGAGGGGGCGCAGGCGCGCGGGCGGCAACTCGTCCAGGACATAGGAGAGCGTCACGAGATCGGCGGACGGCGCGGCGTCCATGTCCCGCTCGACCTGGCCCTCGCGCCAGTCCGGCCGAAAGGCGAAGGCCCCTTTGCTTAGCCGTTCGCCCATCGCGCGGATCGGCTTGCTGGCTTCCAGAAGCGTCGCGCCCTCCAGCGTGTCGAAGCGCTCGGTGGCGGCCCAAAGCGCGGTTCCCGGTCCCGCCCCCACATCGAGAAGCGTGCGCGGCGAGAACTCGGGCAGCGCTTCGGCGGCTTCGCCCAGCGCGCTCGCGAGCGCGGCGAAGGTCGCCGGCATCCGTGCTGCGACATAGGCCTTGGCGAAAAGATCATCGGAGAGATGCAGCCGCCCGTCGCGGGTCTCGGCGCGGTAGCGACCCGACAGGCTATCGGAGGCCTTGCGCAGCGCCTCACCCGGCACGCCGTCCAACTCGGCGTCGATCGCGGCGCGCAAGGGGCGCGGCAGTTCCATCCAGATGTCCTTTCGGGAGACGGCGGAGGGGCGGTAAAAGAGGCCGCTGCGCAGAAAACGAAGCCCTTGCCGGCCTGCATCGCTGCCAGCCGGCCGTCAGCCCCTTTTATTTGACAGCAATCTGCTCTAGCCCGGCGACTAGAAATCAGTCCAGATCGAAAGGACCGTCGAATGACGAACGAGAACCACCCGATCCATGCCGAGATTACTGGCCCGATCGTGATGATCGGCTTCGGCTCCATCGGGCGTGGCACGCTTCCGCTCATCGAACGTCACTTCAACTATGACAAGTCGCGCTTCACGGTCATCGACCCGCGCGACACGCATCGGCACCTGCTCGACGAGCGCGGCATCCGCTTCCGCCAGGAAGCCGTCACCAAGTCGAACTACCGCGACCTGCTCACCCCCCTCCTGACGGAAGGCGGCGGCCAGGGCTTCTGCGTCAATCTTTCGGTCGATACCGGCTCGGTCGATCTCATGCGCCTGTGCCGCGAACTCGGCGTTCTCTATATCGACACGGTGATCGAGCCCTGGCTCGGCTTCTATTTCGACGACAAGCTCTCCAATTCCGACCGCACGAACTACGCGCTGCGCGAGACCCTGCGCAAGGAGAAGCGCAAGAACCCCGGCGGCACCACGGCCGTTTCGACCTGCGGCGCGAATCCCGGCATGGTGTCCTGGTTCGTGAAGCAGGCGCTGGTGGACATCGCGCGCGACACCAATCTCGACTTCTCCGAGCCCGGTCCGAACGACCGCGAGGGCTGGGCCAAGCTGATGAAGAAGGTCGGCGTCAAGGGCATTCACATCGCCGAGCGCGACACGCAGGTCGCCGCCAAGCCCAAGCCCCGCAACGTGTTCTGGAACACGTGGTCGGTCGAGGGCTTCCTGTCGGAAGGGATGCAGCCGGCCGAACTCGGTTGGGGCACGCATGAGAAGTGGCGTCCCAAGAACGCCAAGGACCACGAGAAGGGCTGCAAGGCCGCGATCTATCTGGACCAGCCGGGCGCCAACACGCGCGTTCGCACATGGTGCCCGACGCCCGGCGCGCAGTACGGCTTCCTGGTGACGCATAACGAGTCCATCTCGATCGCCGACTACTACACGCATCGCAACAAGGAGGACGAAGTCACCTTCCGTCCGACCTGCCACTATGCGTACCATCCGGCCAACGACGCCGTGCTCTCGCTGCACGAACTGTTCGGCGCGGCCGGCAAGATCCAGCCCGAGCACCACGTTCTGGACGAGAACGAGCTGGTGGAAGGCATCGACGAACTGGGCGTCCTGCTCTACGGCCACGAGAAGAATGCCTACTGGTACGGCTCGCAGCTTTCGCTGGAAGAGACGCGCCGTATCGCTCCCTACCAGAACGCGACGGGCCTTCAGGTGACCTCGGCCGTGCTCGCGGGCATGGTCTGGGCGCTGGAGAATCCGGAAGCCGGCATCGTGGAAGCCGACGAGATGGACTATCGCCGCTGCCTCGAAGTGCAGCGCCCGTATCTCGGCCCGGTAAAGGGTTACTACACCGACTGGACGCCGCTGACCGATCGCCCCGGCCTCTTCCCGGAGGACCTGGACGAGAAGGATCCCTGGCAGTTCCGCAACATTCTCGTTCGCTGATCCCGGCAAACGAAAAAAACAGTGAAAAAGCCGCGGAAATCCCGCGGCTTTTTCGTTGGTTGCTGGTCAAACGTTTCGCGTGCGCTAACCTAGAGCCTGTTAACTGCTTGATAGCGCTTGGGAGTTGGTAAGTGGGCGAGACTTCGGACGATGCCCAGCGCAAGCGTATGGTCGTCAAGGAAATCATGGACGCCGTCATGTCCGGCGCCGCAGGGTCCGTTGCCCAACATTTTGCGCCCGGCGCCATCTTCTCCAACAAAAACAATGCCGGCGTGATCGACGCTCCCTGGTTCGACCGGATGGAGGGCGAATACAAGCTGACCGGGGAAGATGAGGCCAAGTCCTTCCTGAACGAACTGCTGCGCCGCGCCAGCTACATTTCCTACAAGGCGCGTGGGACGGTGGTGGAAGACGACGAAGCCGCCAGCCGCTGCGACTGGACGCGGCAGGACGACAGCGGCTCTCTTGTCACGGGAACGACCATGTACTGGTTCGGCTTCACCAGCGACGGGCGCATCCGCTCCATCGAAACCATAGCTTCCATTCACTCCGTCATTTCGGCGCGGCGCAACGACGCCTCGGTCACTTGACGTTGGGTGAGCAAATGCCGCCTTCTTTTCTCTGACATTCTTCTCGACGGAGCTTCCCACCATGCGCCCCGCCCTCGCCCTTGCCAGCCTTCTTGGCGCCGCCACCGCGCTTTCGGGCTGCCAGCTCGAACCACAGAGACAGATCGCCGTCGCGCCCAAGCCGGCGACGATCGAGGGTCAGTGGAATTCGGTCGGCGGCCCGGTCGCCTATGTCTCCAACTTCTCGGCCGGCCGCTTCACGTCCAAGACCGCCGATGGCGCGCGGGTTCTGGCCGATGGGTCCTACACCAAGACCAACCCGACGCAGGTGAGCATCATCTTCACCTCCACCACGCGCAACACGCGCGAGTCGGTGAACTGCAACCTCATGGCCGCCGATCGCATGGCTTGCGTCAATTCGGCCGGCGCGCGCTTCGAACTGACCCGGCGCGCCTGACTGCCTCCATTGCCGGCTGCCGATTCGGCTCCCATATGCCCGGCGGCGCCCTCGCGAGAGGGCGCCGCCGCTTTGCTTTCGTCGGCCCTCGCATCGCTCTCGTCCCGGACCTGTCATGAACGCTCACGCCCCCACGCTCGCCAGCACTGCCATCGGCCCGCTTCCTGTCGGCCATCCTCCGGTCAAGGCGAAGAAGGTCGGCGTGCTTCTCGTCAATCTGGGCACGCCCGATGGCACCGATTTCAAGCCGATGCGGCGTTATCTCAAGGAGTTCCTGTCGGACAAGCGCGTGATCGAATGGCCGCGCGCCGCCTGGTATCCGATCCTCTACGGCATCGTCCTCAACACCCGGCCGAAGAAATCCGGCCATGCCTATGAGCAGATCTGGAACAAGGAGCGCAACGAAAGCCCGCTGCGCACCTTCACCCGCGCGCAGGGCGAGAAGCTCGCCGAGCGCCTGTCGGGCGAGGCCACCATCGTGGTGGACTGGGCGATGCGCTACGGCAATCCCTCCATCGCCGAGCGGGTGGACGCGCTGATGGCACAGGGCTGCGAGCGTATTCTCTGCTTTCCGCTCTACCCGCAATATTCGGCTTCCACCACGGCGACGGTGAACGACAAGTTCTTCGAGCACCTCATGTCGAAGCGCTGGATGCCGGCTTCGCGCACGGTGCCCGCCTATCACGACGAGCCGATCTACATCGACGCCCTGGCGCGCTCGATCGAGACGCATCTCGCCACACTCGACTTCGAGCCCGAGCGCGTCATCACCTCCTATCATGGCATTCCGCAGAGCTATTTTCGCAAGGGCGATCCGTATCACTGCCATTGCCAGAAGACCTCGCGCCTCCTGGAAGAGCGCCTCGGCTGGGCCAAGGGGCGGCTCATGACGACCTTCCAGTCCCGCTTCGGGCCGGAAGAATGGCTCCAGCCCTATACCGACAAGACGGTGGAAGCGCTGGCCAAGCAGGGGATCAAGAAGATCGCCGTGCTCAACCCCGGCTTCGTGTCCGACTGCCTGGAAACGCTGGAAGAAATCGCTGGGGAAGCCGGCGAAATCTTCCACGAGAACGGCGGCACGCATTTCGCCCATATCCCCTGCCTCAACGATTCCGGGCCGGGAATGGACGTGATCGAGCATATGGTGCGGCGCGAGTTGCGCGGCTGGGTCGGCTGAAGGCCGGGTGCCCAAGCGCAGACGCTTGGGCTCGCTGCAAGCGGAAGACCGAACACGCGCTGAGCGGATGAGCGGGTGCCGCGCCGAAAACCTCTGCTGCGGGGCCTGTCAGGCCGCGTGGCGCAGCCGAGGGTCGAAAGCGTCCTCCTCGCCGGTCCCTTCGAGTGGGGCGGGCGAAGCGTCGGGCGACGCCGGCTTCCCTTGTTCGCTCTCGGAGCCGATGCGGAAGAACTCCATCGTGTGGGCCAGCCGGCCCGCCTCGTCCGACAGGTTGGCGGCGGTGTGGGACATGTCGCCGGCGGCGGCGGCATTGGCCTGGGTCACCTGATCCAGAAGCTGGATGGCCTCGGCGATCTGCTGCGTGCCGATCGCCTGCTCGCGGCAGGCCGCCGAGATTTCCGACACAAGCTCGCTGGTTCGGCTGATCTCGGGCATCAACCGGGCCAGACGCGCCCCGGCCCCTTCGGCGATGCCGAGCGTATCGGCGGACACGCTGGCGGCCTGCCGGGCCGCCATCTGCGAGCGCTCCGCCAGCTTGCGAACCTCGGCCGCCACCACGGCGAAGCCCCTGCCGGACGAGCCGGCGCGCGCGGCCTCGATCGCGGCGTTGAGGGCCAGAAGATCGGTCTGGCGCGCGATCTCGCCGATCGCGCCGACCGACTGCGCGATCGTCTTCATGGCTTCGACGGATTGCAATACGGCCTCTTGGGTCGACGCCGCGTACTCGCGCACGAGACGGGCGATGGTTTCGGTGTGCGCCGCATTCTCCGCCGTCTGGCGGATGTTGGCGCTCATCTCCTCGATGGCGCTGGACGCCTGTTCGCTCGCCGAGGCCTGCTCGCTGGAGCCCGCTGAGAGCGTGCCGGATGTTCGCGCCGAGCGCACCGACCCAGCGGCCACCAGATCCGACGAGGCGCGCACGTTCGAGACGATTCGCGACAGGTTCTCCGTCATCTCCGCCATGGCACGTTGCAGATCGGCGATCTCGTCCGAGCCGGCGGCCTCCAGCCGCTGCGTGAGGTCTCCCCCGCCGATGGCGGATACGCAGCGCAGCGTGCGGCGCAGGCGAACCGCGATCGAATGGGTGAGCCACAGCATCATGCCGACGCCCAAAAGGAGGGCCGCGCCGATCAGCGCCAGAAGCGTGTTGCGCGTGTGTTCGTAGCTTTGTTCGGCCTGTGCGGCAAAGCCCCGCGCGGCCTCCTGCGCCTCACCGGTCAACTCGTCCAGCCGCGCCTGAACCCGCTCGGCGGCAGGCCGCTGCACGGTTTCGAGATAGTGCGTCGCCTCGGTCGCACGCGCCTTCATCCCTTCCTGCACCAGCGGCACCATTTCGTCATAGGCGTGGTTCCAGGTGTCCAGCAGCTGTCCGATCATGCGCTCCGTTCCGATCGGCGCCATGGCATTGAGATCGCCGAATTTGCGACCCACCAGTTTCTTCAGCGCCTCGAACCGCTCGAACGCGGCCTGCCGTGCTGTCGGATCGGCGGTGGCGAGAAGGTCCACCAGCGACAGGCGGGCCTCGATCATATTGGTCTCGATATCCGAAAGCGTCTGGCGCGCGGCGAAACCCGTATCGCCCTTGCCGGCCAATTGGCTACGCACCATGCGCAACTTGCCCGTCAGATCCTTTTCGATGGGAGCGAGTGCGCTGCGCGCGCCGGCCACGGCCCAGAGATCGGCTTTCGAGGCATGGGCGAAGGCCTGGTCGGAGACCGGCCGCAGGGCGCGTACGAGTTCGGCAAGGTCGGTTCCCTGCCCTGTTGCCCCTTGCGAGCGCGCGGCCTCGTAGCGCGTCATGTGCTCGTCCAGCGCCCGCCAGGCCTGGGCATAATCGGCGCTGAGATCGGCCGGCTTCACGGTGGAATAGGCCGCGCGCACGATGCGATGGATGCGCTCCAGATCACCCGAAAGTCCGATGGTCGCCTGCACCATCTGGAAGGGCCGATGCGTGAACTCGTCCATGGTTTGGCGACCGGCCTCCAGCGCGAGGAGGCTGCAAAAGCCGACCCCGCCGGTCAGAAGCAGGACGGCACCGAACGTGGCTGCGAGTTTGGTACGGATGGTCAGTTTCATGCGAGTATGTCCGTTCGCCCGAACGGCCTTCTGGAGGGCTTTCGGCGGACAATTGGGGCGGCCGTTCTTATCAGAGGCTCAATCCCATCCTGAAAATTGCGCGCAGTTTTCTCTCGAGCAGCGCTTGCGAAAAACACCTCTTGGGAAAGACATCAGCGGAAACCGTGGCTTGCGCGGCACGCCAGCGTTATGAAAACTTCACGATGAAATTTCGCCCGTAAGTCTGTCGCGCGCCAATGACCTTACGGAAGATGCGACACAGGGCTTTGAACGATTAAAACTTGCAGAATTCTATATAGCCATCGAAGCAACTTAAGAAGACAATATACCCGACTCAATACGTCATACGAAAACAGTTCATTCGGAACGCGCGACGAGTATCTCCCGTTTTTCAGCCACACGAACAGGGAGTGCCATCATGGCAACGCAGAATCAGAACCCAGGAAATTTCTCCAACGACCGTGAGAAGGCGTCCGAAGCCGGCCACAAGGGAGGACAGAACTCCGGCGGCAATTTCAAGAACGATCCCGAACGCGCGGCCGAGGCCGGGCACAAGGGCGGTGAAGCCTCGGGCGGCAATTTCAAGAACGACCCCGAACGCGCGGCCGAGGCCGGGCGCAAGGGCGGTGAAGCCTCGGGTGGCAATTTCAAGAACGACCCCGAACGCGCGGCTGAGGCCGGGCGCAAGGGCGGCGAGGCCTCCGGCGGGCATCGCTGAACGATCTGCGACGGCAAAAACAAAAAAGGCGTCGGGCCCGCGCGGGCTCGGCGCCTTTTGCTTGAGGTCGCGGGGCTCAGTCCGTGCGGAAGCGCCCGAGGAGATTGAGCCCGGCCACGACGAAGAAGGTCATGACCCAGAGCGAGTTGGCGCGTTCGAAGAAGAAGCTTTCCAGCATGGCGTTCAAAAGCAGAAACAGAAGCGACATCAGGAAGAAATCGGCCAGTCGTGTGCTTTCGCGCCCTAGCCCCACATGGAGATAGGATTTCAGCGGCGCGCCGACGAGCACCCAGAGCGCCAGGATCAGCCCCGGCCAGCCGACCGACAGGGCAATGTCGAGATAGCCTTCATGCGCGTTCACGGCGCCGCGCGGATCCCAAGAGAATTCCATCGGGATCTCCTGATGGATCAGATTGGCGAGCGTCCAGAAGGCGCCGTGCCCATAGCCCGTCCAGCCATGCCCTTCCATCGCGCCGAGCGCCATGCGCCAAAGCTCGAGACGCCCGGTGAAGCTCGTGCCGGGCGCGATGGCCTGCACGATCTCGCGGGAAAAGGAAAACAGGACGGTGCCGATGGTGAAATAAGCCGCGCCCAGAAGCGCCAGCAGCGCCACGATCACCGGCGCGGCCCGCACCTTCGAAACATGGGCGGACATGACCACGACGAAGACGATGATGGTAAGGCCGAGCGAGGTCTTCGACCCCGTTCGCAGGATGAAGACGGCCGACAGAAGCATGATCAGGAGCCCGATCATGTGGCTCTTCATGCGGAAGAGATAGACACCCGCGAAGAAGAACACCGCCATGGCCGCGCCCGCGACGTTCTTGTGGCTGTAGATGCCACGCCAGAGCCCGGCATGGACATCGCCGACATGCCGGCCGAGGCTCGGCCAGATGAAGACGCCGGCATAGGACATGACCAGCGCCGTCATGACCGCGAACCCAAGCGCGATGCGCAGGGAGCGCCCGTCCGGCGGCAGGCAGAGCGCCCCGGTGACGGCGAGCATGGAGATGCCGGCAAACACGACGCCGCGAAACGTGTCGGCCGGGTCCGCCGTCTGGAGGGAGGAGAGCGCGAACCATCCCAGAAGAAGCACCCAGCTCGGGCGCAGGAGCGCGCGCGCCACGCGCCGCTCGGTGAAGACAAGATGGCCGACGAGCGAGATGAGCGCCAGCAGCCCGTAGCCGAGCTGATTCAGGATATTGCCGCCCGCATCGCCCGTATAGATCGAGGCATAGGGCGTGAGGCTGACGAAGCCGACCGTAAGGATCAGTGTCGCCAGCACCGTGCGCAGGGCATAGACCGCTTCGGCGGACGCCGTTTGCGAAGGCGAGGCCAGGGCGAAATCGCTCATCGCGCGCTCAGCCCCTTGGGCCTGGCGGGCCGCGATCCCCCGCCCCAAGCTGCGAACGAAGACATATCCACGAATTCCCTCGCGCGACGACGCCCGCCGAAGACCCGTCTTCGGCACTGGGACGACTGTCGCGCAGGAGGGTTAACGCCGCCTCACCGGGCGGCGCTGGATGCGAGGGGAAAGCAGGGCGCCAGGCCATCGCGACCCGCCGCCTTCGATATCAGTCCTTGGCGCGCTCGACATAGGAGCCGTCCGCCGTCATGACGACGATGCGGGTGCCGGTCGCGATATGCGGGGGAACGAGCGTGCGCACGCCGTTCGACAGGACGGCAGGCTTGTAGGACGAGGAGGCCGTCTGACCCTTGGTGGTGGGCTCGGTCTCGACCACTTCGTAGATCGCGCGCTGCGGCAGCTCGATCGCGATGGCGCTGTTGTCATAGACCGAGAGCTGAACCGTCATGCCTTCCTGAAGATAGGGTGCGGCATCGCCGATCACCGATTCCGGCACGGCCAGCTGCTCGAAGCTTTCCGGGTTCATGAAGTGGAAGCCTTCGCCGTCCGTGTAGAGGAAGGTGTGGTCGCGCTCTTCCACGAAGGCGCGCTCCACCTGTTCGGTCGTGCGGTAGCGCTCCGACACTTTGGTGCCGTCCGAAATGCGGCGCATGTCGAGCTGGGTGACGGGCGTGCCCTTGCCAGGATGGATGTTCTCGGCAAAGAGAATGACATAGAGCTTGCCGTCTTCGCGTTCGACGACGTTCCCCTTGCGGAGCGAGCTGGCGATCACCTTCACGGGTCTTGTTCCTTATGAATGGCCTTGGATATGGCTGGGGAGCGGCCTAACCCATCTTCGGCCCATCCGCCAGCCGCCACGGACTTTCCGAGTTTCAGCCGATATGACAGACCGATCCCCCTGGTGGACCCCTCATGTCCATGCCGACCGCCGCCTGCGCCTTCTGGCTCGGGGGCGGATCAAGGCCGCCTTCCGCGCGGCTTTCGAGGCGCAGGACTACGTGGAAGTCGAGACGGCGGCGCTTCAGGTCTCGCCCGGAAACGAGGCGCATCTTGCTGCCTTCGCCACCGAAATGCTGCGCATCGACGGCGAGCGCCAGCCGCTTTATCTCCACACCTCACCGGAATTTGCCTGCAAGAAACTGCTGGCCGCCGGCGAGAAGAGGCTCTTCACCTTCGCCCCGGTCTATCGCAACCGCGAGCGGGGCGCACTGCACTCGCCCGAATTCACCATGCTCGAATGGTATCGCGCCGGCGAGACCTATGACAGGTTGATGGAGGACAGCGCGGCGCTCCTGCGCCTTGCCGCAGAGGTGGCCGATATCGGGCGCTTCCGCTTTCGAGGCCGCGAGGCGGACCCGTTCGCCGAGCCCGAGCGGGTGAGCGTATCCGAGGCGTTCCGCCGCTTCGTCGGCTTCGACATTCTGGACAGCGTGGACGAGGCGGGCGGCACGGATCGGGATGCGCTGGCCGAGGCCATGCGCGGCGCGGGGCTGCGCGCCACACTCGACGATACCTGGGCCGATCTTTTCAGCCGCGCGCTGGTGGAGCGCGTGGAGCCGATGATCGGCAACGGCCGCGCGACGATCCTCGACGAATACCCGGCCGCCGAAGCCGCGCTCGCCCGCCGCTCGGCGCGCGACCCGCGCGTGTCGGAGCGTTTCGAACTTTATGCCTGTGGCGTCGAGCTTGCCAACGCTTTCGGCGAGCTGACGGACGCGGCCGAGCAGCGCCGCCGGCTTCTGGCCGAGATGGACGAGAAGGAGCGTGTCTATGGCGAGCGCTATCCGCTGGACGAGGATTTCCTCGAAGCCCTCGCCGTCATGCCGGAGGCGAGCGGCATTGCGCTCGGCTTCGATCGTCTCGTCATGCTGGCGCTGGGTGCAAGCCGGGTGGACGATGTGATCTGGACGCCGGTTGCGGAGTTCGCGCCGTGAGCCGGCCGGTTCGCAGCGCGGCGGCGCTGGTGGAGGCGGGCCTTGCCCCGGCGGAGAGGCTGGAGGCCCTGTCGGCGGTCGCCTCCCGCTATGCCGTGTCGATCACGGCCGAGATGGCGGCGCTGATCGAGACGCCGGACGATCCGATCGGCCTGCAATTCGTGCCTGATATCAGGGAACTGATCCACGCACCGGAAGACGAGGCCGATCCGATCGGCGACGACGCGCATTCGCCCCTCACCGGCATCGTTCATCGCTATCCCGACCGCGTGCTTCTGAAGCCGCTACATGTCTGCCCCGTTTATTGCCGCTTCTGCTTCCGGCGCGAGATGGTTGGCCCGGAAGGCCTCGGCACCTTGTCCGACGCCGAACTCGACGCCGCCTTCGCCTATATCGCGGCCCATCCCGAAATCTGGGAAGTCGTGGTGACAGGCGGCGATCCCTTCGCCCTGTCGCCGCGCCGGCTGGCCCATCTGGGCGACCGGCTCGGCGCGATCCCGCACGTCAAGGTTCTGCGCTTTCACACGCGCGTGCCCGTGGTGGAGCCGTCCCGCGTTTCAGCCGAGTTGGTCGCAGCGCTGAAGCGCTTTTCCGGCGCGGTCTTCATCGCGCTTCATGCCAACCACTCCCGTGAATTCACGCCCGAGGCCGAGGCTGCCATCGCGCGGCTGGTCGATGCGGGCATTCCGATGGTGAGCCAGAGCGTGCTCCTGCGCGGCGTCAACGACGATGCGGAAACGCTCGGGCAGTTGATGCGCCGCTTCGTGGAGAACCGGATCAAGCCCTATTATCTCCATCAGGGCGATTTCGCGCCGGGCACCGGCCATCTGCGCACCAGCCTTCATGAAGGCCAAGCGTTGATGCGCGCCTTGCGCGGCCGCGTCTCGGGCCTGTGCCAGCCGACCTATGTGCTCGACATTCCCGGCGGCTACGGCAAGGTTCCGGTGGGACCGTCCTATCTGGAAGGGGACGGCGACGGCTGGCAGGTGGCAGATCCCTCGGGCGCGCGCCATGCCTATCCTCCCTCAGCCGAGGGCGACGACTGATCCCTTTGGCCGCAGGCTCTTGCGAGGCGGGGCGGCGAGGCCTCATCTCCTAGCGATGAGCGCTCTTCCATCCGAATGCTGGCTCTGCCGCCGCCCGCTCGGCCGAAAGGTCGAGTGGCACCACCCCAAGCCCAAAAGCCGGGGCGGGCGCGACACGGTGCCGGTTCACCCGATCTGCCATCGCACCATTCATGCGAGCTTCACCAACGCCGAACTGGCGCGGTTCGAGGCCGATGGCGTGGCGCTGGCAGCCCATCCCAAGCTGGAGCGGTTCCTCAGCTGGATCGCGCGCAAGCCGCCCGACTTCCACGCGCCGACGCGTTAAGCGATTCCCCAGAAGGCGTGGTGCGTCGCCCTCGCAAGGCAAGGCCGAAACCGGAGTTTTCCAGACATTTAAAACGCGCTTCGTGCTGATTTTGCAGGGGAAATCCAGCGAAGCGCAAGATTGCGCAAGAGGGCTTCATGCGATGCTGGACCCGATCAGAATCGGAGATCGAGCCATGGCGCATCCCGCCCTACAGAACCCGGACGAACTCGACCGCACCATCGAACTGGCCTTGGCCGAGGTCGATGGCGACACGCTTCAGGCCCTGCGCAATCTCGTCATGCGCCAGCGCGAACTGGAAATGGAACTCAGCCGCACCGTTTCGGCCGGCTATGTGCGCCGCCGCCCGGCAGCCTGAAGCCTGATGACGCGGAAGGGCGCACGCCGCCCTTCCCGCTTGCCGCTCGGCTGACGGCGCTGTTCAAGCGCATGTGAAAAGCCTAAGAGCTTGCCTCGCGGTGTTTCGCAGGAGCGAGACCGAGGCCCGACAGGGCGGCGCGAGGCGACAAAAGATGATCCTGCCTCCAGGCAGTTTCCCGTTCTTCTCCCGCCCCAAGTTCGATGCCTTGCGTTCTCCCCAAGCGAGACGCCACCGGGCGCTGCCCAGCGTCCGGCAAGGCGGAGCGGTCTCAGCCTTGCACCCGAGCATTCCCGGCGAGAACGGCATCCGCCCTCCGCGTGGAGACTGCGCAAGACAGGACGCGAGAGCGCTTTCGGCGGAGCCTTGCTCGCCAAGCGCTTTCCCGATCGCGAAAGGCTGGCCATGGACACGTCCCTCCTCCCCTTCCGGCATTTTCTGCTGGGTCTGGCCGTGGTCGCCGTCTGGGGCACGAATTTCGTCGTGATCCATATGGGTCTCGAACATCTGCCCCCGCTTCTCTTCGCGGCCCTGCGCTTTCTCTTTGCGGCGCTTCCCGGCGTGTTCTTTCTCAAGCGGCCGAACGTGCCTTGGAGCCACCTTGCCGCCTATGGCGTCCTGATCGGCGCGGGCCAGTTCGGGCTGCTCTTCGTGGCGCTGCGCGGATCGATCTCGCCCGGCCTCGCCTCGCTCGTGGTCCAGGCGCAGGTCTTCTTCACCATCGGCCTGTCGATGCGCCTGTCGGGCGAGCGGGTGCAGTCCTATCAATGGGTGGCGCTTCTCTTCGGCATCGCCGGCCTCGGCGTGATCCTGACGCATACGGACGGATCGGCAACGCCTCTCGGTCTCGTGCTCGTGCTTCTGGCGGCCCTCGCCTGGGCGGGGGGCAATATCGTGTCGCGTGCCAGTAAGACGACGGACATGCTTCCCTATGTCGTCTGGGCCAGCCTGTTCTCGGCGCCCCCGCTTTTTATCCTGTCCTTTGCCGTGGAAGGCTGGCCGGCCATTCGCCAAGGCCTCGTCTCGGCGGATGCCGCGACCTGGGCGGCCGTGCTCTGGCAGACGATCGGCAACACGATGTTTGGTTACGCCGCCTGGGGCTGGCTCCTGTCGCGCCACCCGGCCGCGCTGGTCACGCCGCTGGCGCTGCTCGTGCCGCTCTTCGGAATGGGAGCCTCGGCCTTCTGGCTGGGCGAGCCCCTGCCGCTCTGGAAGATCGCGGCGGCTCTGCTCGTCATGAGCGGCTTGGTGATCGGCTTGCTCTATCCTCGTTGGAAGGCCGCGCGATCCGCCAAACCGGCATGAGACTTTTCCTGACTTGGCGCGTTGAAAAGGAACCGACACTTTAACACGGCAGGTTCCCATGAGCTCTTCAACGGAACGCGACGCGATCTCGAGCGGGATGAATTCCCGCCCGCTTCATGATGGCCTTGCCCAAAGCGGTTCAGGCCTTCCGGACGACGGCGCCAAGCCGCTCGATATCAGCCCGGAAGACGAACAGCGCCTTCGCAAGACGCTGCTCGGGGAGGACGGCGAAGCCGAAGTGGAAGCGCATCCGTCGTAGCGCCGGGGCCATAAGCTCGAAAGCCGAGAGCACGGCGCATTCGCGGAAGCGTTCAGCCCACCATGCGCAGCACGAACTGCGGCAGCGGCGGGAAGGCCAGACAGGCGGCAGCGAAGATTCCGGCCGCCGTCAGGGCGAGAGCGGTCATATCGACGACGAAGGTCATGAAACGGTCGAGAAGCATGGTCATCCAATCCTTGCTGGCCCGTCCGAAATTGGTTCGATTCGGTTGAGGATTGGTTAGGAACGATGGCCGAATTCGGACATTGTTCCCGCTGTGTTCCCCTTGCCACATCGGCCCAGCTTTTGGCGAAAAGGCTCTCACCCCTTGCGGGATAGCCGCCTTCTATCGGTCACGAATCCTTGCCTAAAGCTGATGGCCGGGCGGCAAAATAATGCGGATGCCCGCCTTGAAAAAGAGATGGGGCCTGCTCATAGTATTACCCATCGAATGATGGCCGGAAAGTTTGTCGACGCGCTGCGGCCCAGCGCATGATCAATCCATTTCTTCGCAGACTTCGATGCAGTTGGGCGCACTTTTTGCGCCTTCAGGGCACACGACTATTCAGAAAGGTATCCCATGGCTACGGGAACCGTTAAGTGGTTTAACACCGAAAAGGGCTTTGGTTTCATCGCCCCGGACAACGGCGGCCAGGACGCCTTCGTTCATATCAGCGCTGTGCAGCGCGCCGGTCTGCAGACCCTGCAGGACGGTCAGAAGGTCAGCTTCGAGCTCGTGGCCGATCGCCGCACGGGCAAGATGGCAGCCGACAGCCTTAAGGCTCTCTAAGCCAGACCTGCTGGTTCAGCTTCACGCAAGCTCCACCAGTTACAACAGCAACACTCATCCCAACGCCGACCACGGATGTACTGGCGGCCTGGGATAGTGACGGCGGGATGGTCGATCCCCAAGATCCCATTCCTTTGCGAACCCTGCGCTCTGCCGAGCCGCAGGGTTTTGCTTTTCCCGATCAGGGCGAGGACGAGCTACATCGGTCAAGCGCTCCGTATCCGCGCGATCAAGCAGTTGCCAAACGACTCTCCGCTGAAATTTAAACGGAGTTTTCGTCCGTCCTCGCGAAGCGACGCGCAGTCCGCGCCGAAGGCATAGGCGTCCTCCAGCACTCCGTGACACAGACACGACCCGGCGAGCCATCCTTCGAGGTCCCGAGACCCTCGCCGCCCTCCCTTCGCGCCCCGTTTTCTGCTCGAAATTTCGGCGCAGTCTCCTTTTTGATTCGCGGCCGAAACGTCCTAAAGCGTCGACGCACCTCCCAAGCATGACGCGACGGTGGCAACCCTGCCCTTCCATCCATCAAATCGCCGTGAACGAGCGTGACGCCGCCTATGGAGATGAAGGAGCAAACGACAATCGCCTTTCGCGCTTCAATCGATCAAAATCGCTCGAAACATGGGAGAAGGCACGCTCCGGTCGTCGTCGCCTCATCACCTGTCAGCCATACTTCGTATGCGACCTGCCTCTTCCTCGACTGGACAAGCCTTCCCCCTTCGGTCCCTCATATCGTTATGCCGAAAGGCGGAACCGACATTTCTGGGAGGAACCATGTCGTTCTCACTCAAGGGCTTGATCGCGTCCTTCGCGCTGGCCTCCGCATTGACGCTGCCGGCCGCAGCACAAAGCACCTATCCCACGCAGCCCATCACCATCGTGGTTCCCTTCTCCGCCGGCGGCCCGACCGATACGGTGACTCGCCTGATCGCTCAATCCATGTCGAGCGATCTCGGGCAGCAGGTGCTGGTGCAGAATGTCGGCGGGGCGGGCGGCACGCTCGGCGCGGGTCAGGTCGCCAAGGCCAAGCCGGACGGCTACACGCTGCTTCTCCACCATATCGGCATGTCCACCGCGCCGACCCTCTATCGCAATCTCGGCTTCGACCCCGTCAAGGACTTCGCGCCCGTTGGCCTCGTCACCTCGGTTCCCATGACCATCGTGGCGCGCAAGGATTTCGAGCCGGCTGATATGGCCGCGCTGGTCGCCCATCTCAAGAAGGATGGCACCAACGTGACCTATGCCAATGCCGGCATCGGCTCCGCCTCGCATCTCTGTGGCATGTTGCTTCAGGAAACGCTGGGCGTGCAGATGGTGACGGTGCCCTATCAGGGCGCGGCCCCAGCCATGACCGATATCGTGGGCGGTCAGGTCGATCTGATCTGCGACCAGACCACCAACACCACCAACCAGATCAAGGCCGGCGAAGTGAAAGCCTATGCCGTGACCTCGCCTGAGCGTCTGGCCTCGCTGCCCGACCTGCCGACCACCAAGGAAGCGGGCCTCGAAAAACTCGACATCGGCGTCTGGCACGGCATCTACGGGCCGGCGGGCATGGACCCGGCCATCGTCGCCCGCCTTCAGGAATCCCTGAAGAAGGCCCTGGCCAACGAGACCGTGAAGGCGCGCTTCGCAGAACTCGGCACCGCGCCGGTTTCGGCCGACGAGGCCAGCCCCGAGGCTCTGGGCAAGGAGCTTTCCTCGCAGATCGCGCAGTGGAAGCCGATCATCGAGGCGGCCGGCGTCTACGCCAACTGACGAGCGGCAGGGTCCCGCCGTTCGATCGAACCGGCTGGACCCGCCCCCTGCCCGATACGCGCGCGCCTAGCGGCCCGGCGCGGACGGGGATCTTTGACTATCGAGAGAAGGGAACCCCGCGCCAGATGTCTTCGAGCGCCGATATTCGCTCACGCCGCGATTTTTTCGCCGCCCTCATCTTCGTCACCGTGGCGCTTGCCTTTGGGCTGGAGTCGCTGAACTATCCGCTCGGCAGCGCGCTGCGCATGGGGCCGGGCTTCATTCCACTGGTTCTGGCGGTCGTTCTCGCCCTTCTCGGCGTGATTATCGGGTTCACCGGCCTGCGCAAGCATGAGCGGATTCAACCCTCGCCCATACCCTGGAAGGGCATCGCCCTCGTGGTTCTGGCGCTGGTGATCTTCGGCGAGTTCGGCGCCCTACTCGGCCTCGTGCCCGTGGTGTTCGTCGGCACCGCCATCGTCGCACTGGCATCGGCACGCAACACCATCCTCTCCTCGCTCGCTATCGCCGCCTGCATGTCGGCCCTCTGCTGGCTGGTCTTCAAGATCGGGCTCGGCATCACCCTGCCGACCTTCGGCCCCCTCTTTTCCTGACGGAGCAGCGCATGGAACTCCTGTCCAATCTCGCGCTCGGCTTCGAGACCGCCTTTACCGTCACCAATATCTTCTGGTGCTTCATCGGCGTGTTGCTCGGCACGCTTGTCGGCGTCCTGCCCGGCATCGGGCCGACGGCGACCATCGCCATGCTGCTGCCGATCACCTTCACCTTCTCGCCCGTCACCGCGCTCATCATGCTGTCGGGCATCTATTACGGCGCGCAATATGGCGGCTCCACCACCGCCATCCTGATCAACCTGCCGGGCGAAAGCTCCTCGGCGGTGACGGCCATCGACGGCTACCAGATGGCCCGCAAGGGCCATGCCGGCAAGGCGCTCGCCACCGCCGCGCTCGGCTCGTTCTTCGCCGGCTCGGTCGCCACCCTGCTCCTGGCCGTGGCGGCTCCGCCGCTCTCGCGCGTCGCGCTCCAGTTCGGCGCGCCGGAATATTTCGCGCTGATCGTGCTCGGCCTTCTCGTCTCGATTTCGCTCGCCCATGGCTCGGTGATCAAGGCGCTGGCGATGATCTTTCTGGGCCTCCTGCTCGGCACGGTCGGCCAGGACATCTACACTGGCACGCCGCGATTCACGCTCGGCCAGCTCGAACTCTACCAAGGCATCAATTTCGTTTCGATCGCCGTCGGCGTCTTCGGCGTGGCGGAAATCTTTCGCAATCTCGAGAACGAGACGACGCGTGAGGTCGGCGTCAAGAAGGTGTCGGGCCTCTGGCTCACCAAGGACGACTTCAAGCGCATCGCCGCCCCTGTCGTGCGTGGCACGGTGCTCGGCTCCATTCTCGGCGTTCTGCCGGGCGGTGGCCACGTCCTCTCCTCCTTCGCCTCCTATTCGCTGGAGAAGAACCTCGCCAAGAACAAGTCCGAGTTCGGCCACGGCGCGATCCAAGGCGTCGCCGGCCCCGAGAGCGCCAACAACGCCGCCGCGCAGACCTCGTTCATCCCGCTTCTGACGCTCGGCATCCCGGCTCACCCGGTCATGGCGCTGATCGTCGGCGCGTTCATCCTCCAGGGCATTACGCCCGGCCCGAACGTCATCAACACCCAGCCCGCGCTCTTCTGGGGCATCATCGCCTCCATGTGGATCGGCAATGTGCTCCTCGTCATCCTGAACCTGCCGCTGATCGGGCTCTGGGTGAAGATGCTGACCATTCCCTACCGGGTCCTGTTTCCCGCCATCGTCCTGTTCGCGGCCATCGGCTGCTACTCGATCAACAACAACCCGTTCGATGTCTACGCGATCGGCGTGTTCGGCATTCTGGGTTACGTGCTGATCCGGCTGGGATGCGAGCCCGCGCCTCTGCTGCTCGGCTTCGTGCTGGGGCCGCTGCTCGAAGAGCATCTGCGCCGCGCCATGATCATCTCGCGCGGCAACGCCATGGTGTTCTTGGAGCGCCCGATCTCGGCCACGCTTCTGGCCCTTGGTCTTGCCGCCGTCATCGTCGCGCTGCTGCCCTCCATTCGCGCCAAGCGCAAGGAGGTCTTCGTCGAAGACGATTGATCCTTATGCCATAACTCAGGAGCATGGCTGCGCCCGTCCCTGCGAGGGTTGACCCTTCGTCGCGGCGGGCGCACCAGTATGGAAGCCTTCGCAATCGGCTTTCCGGAGAAGATTCGTGTCGCGGCCCGTCGCCCTTCACCCCGCCATCTCACCTCTGCCCGAGCGCGCCCATCGTCCGCCCTGCGGCGCATGCGCCGAGTGCGGCGTGCGGACCATGGCGGTCTGCGCGGCCCTGGCGGATGACGAGATCGGCGCGCTGGAGCGGATCATGACCGCGCGCCGGCTGGACGCGGATGAAACGCTGGTGGTGGAAGGCGAAAGCCGCAAGCGCGTCTACAGCCTGACGGAGGGCATGTTGCGCCTGTCGATGGCCCTGCCGGACGGTCGCCGCCAGATCACCGGCTTCCTGCTGCCCGGCGACTATCTCGGCCTGGCCGACGACGAGGTTTATACGGCCAGCGTCGAGGCCGTAGTGCCGGCCGCGCTCTGCTCCTTCCCGGTGCGGGAAATGGATGCCCTGATCGAAACCTATCCCCGGCTCAAGGATCGCCTGTTCCGCTTCACGCGCGCGGCCCTGCGTCAGGCGCGGGAGAATCAGGTCATTCTCGGCCGGCTGGCCCCGGTGGAAAAGCTCGCGGCCTTTCTTCTCGCCCTGTCGCGCCGGATGGCGGAAAACAAGATGGCCGACAATCCCGTGCCGCTCGCCATGACGCGCGCCGATATTGCGGACTATCTCGGCCTCACCATCGAAACCGTGTCCCGCTCCTTCACCAAGCTGCGCAACCAGGGCCTCATTCGCCTGCCCGACGCGCATCTGGTGGAGATCGTGGACCGGCGCTCGCTGGAGGCGGTGGCCGGGACAGTGGCTTGAGACGCGTCTGCGTCCTCACCCGGCGTAGCGCGTTTCCAACAGGTCGATCTCACGCACCAGCCGGCGCGCCGTTTCGGAGCCCAGCTGCCGGCGGCGCACCTTGCGAAAGATTTCGGCCCGCTCGGCGTTCAAGGCCGCCAACCGCATCTCGCGTTCGATCCGGTCCGAACGCTGCGCCGTCTCGGCACTGTCGCCCTCCGCCGAACGGCGCTCAATGCGCCGATGGTAGAGATCGGTGAGCTGCGAGGCGGCCGCGACATAAAGATCGGCGTCCTTGCCCTGATCGGCGGTCTGGCTGAGGAGCCGGCCGATCTCGGCAATCGCCGCCTCGGCCGCCGCGATGCGGGCGGCATCCTCTTCCGCCTGCTGCGAGGGTTCGGGCGGCAGTTCGAGGCCGCGCAGGAGCAGCGGCAGGCCGAAGGTCGCCACCAGCAGCGACACGATGATCACGCCCATCGCCAGCGAGATGGCGAGATCGCGCGCCGGAAAGGGCGAGCCGTCGCTCAGCGTCAGCGGCAGGGTCAGGACGCCAGCCAACGTCACCGCGCCGCGAACGCCCGCGCAGGACATGGCCGCGACGATGCGCCAGCTCGGCGAGGTTGTGCGGTCGCGCCGCCGCAGAAGCGTCAGTTGCAGCGACAGCCAGACCCAGGTGAAGCGCAGGGCGGCGAGCCCGGCCGTGATGGCGACGGCATAGAGGATCAGCCAGGTGATCTCGTGCTGGCCCGGCTGGCTGACCGTCTCGGCGGCGCGCGAGACGATGGCCGGCAATTGCTCGCCCAGAAGCACGAAGATGATGCCGTTGGCGGCATATTGGATCGTGTCCCAGACCGTGCTGCGGCGAACGCGCGTGACGGCCATGACGCGGCCCCGGCTTTCCGCAAAGCTCATCGTGACGCCCGCCGCGACGGCCGCCAGAATGCCGGAACATTCGAGATGCTCCGCCAGAAGATAGCAGGCAAAGGGGATCAGCAGGCTGATCAGGATCTGCGAGCCCGTGTCCTCGCCGAAGCGCTCCGAGACCCAATCCTTGGCCCGCGTGATGGCGAGCGTGACGAAGGTCCCGACCGCCAGCCCGCCCAGCGCCACCCAGACGAAATTGAGCACCGCGTCGCCCAGCGAGAACGTGCCTGTAAGCGCGGCGGCGACCGCGAAGCGGAAGCAGACGAGGCCCGACGCGTCGTTCAACAGCGACTCGCCCTCCAGGATATGCAGCATCCGCTTGGGGATCGGCACGCGGTTGGCGATGGCGGACACGGCGATCGGATCGGTGGGAGAGACGATGGCGGCCAGCGCGAAGGCCACCGCCAAGGGCATGGCCGGCACCAGCCAGTGAATGAACAGGCCCATGCCCGCGACAGTCACCACCACGAGCCCCAGCGCCAGCTCGACGATGATGATCCGGTCCTTGAACAGTTCCTCGCGCGGAATGCGCCAGCCATCCAGAAACAGAAGCGGGGGCAGGAAGAGAAGAAAGAAGATTTCGGGGTCGAGGCTGACGCGCAGGTCCGCGAAAAGGCCGATGGCGGCCCCCAGCACGATCTGAAACAGCGGACGCGGCACGGGAAACGGCAGGACGCGCAGGAAAATGCCGCTGGCGACGACGGCCAGAAGAAGCACGAGCGTGATCGTGACGGTTTCCAAGGACGTCTCCGGGCAGGCTGGTGGCCGAGCGCGGGAGGCTACGTGCCACTCGCTCAACGGATCGGAACCGATCCGCCCGCACATGTCCCGGCGAGCCCGTCGCTTGTCAACCGCGACGCGGCTTAGCCGCCCGCCTCACGCGGCAAAATTCCTGGCCCCGCCCATGGACCGGCGGACAGTCGGCGCGCCGAGCACTCGTGACAGAAACAAGCGCCGCCATTGCATCGGCAAGCCTTCGCCCTGCTTCGCCCCGGAACCTCCGCCGCCTGGCGGCAGCCTTCCGCACCATCGCCGGCTTGCCAAAGCAGCCATACCCTAAGAATCACTCAGCGCGATGGTCTCAGCCAAATGCGAAATAGATATTCCGCCGCACAAGGACCAACCAACGCGCGGATCTGCCCGTCATTTTGTGCAACCAGACTGTCTAACGGAGGATATCACGTCATGCTGCGACGCTTCGAAAGCGCCCATCATCTGCAGAACAATGATTTGGAATGGTACGGTTGAGTGGGTTCGAACCACCGACCTTCGGAGCCACAATCCGACGCTCTAACCAACTGAGCTACAACCGCATATCGTCGTGACGACGAGACCGCCAATACGGCTTTTCGAAAGGGATGGCAAGGGCCGCGCTCCAAAAAGAGCGATCTGTGGACAAAGCCGCGCGGCCCGGCCGGGTGCGAAACGGGCCGCGATCGGCCCGTTTCGCAGCTTGAAAGATCAGAACTCGGTCTTTCCCGCGGCGCGCTCGGCGGCCTCGCGGCTCGGCTGAAGCACCTCGCGCGCGGCCGATTGCGATGCGCTCTGGATGTCGCGGGCCTGGCGTGTGGCGAGTTCCACCTGCTGGCGGAAAAAGCTCGTCTGCAATTCGATGAACTCGGACACCGACTTCACGCCGGCGAGCTTCTCGAGATGCGAGAAGTTCATTTCCGCCTGGGTGCGCATTCCGTCCAGCGCGCGCTTGGTCAGATTGAGCGAACCCGAATGGGCGTTCTCGATCGTGGCCTCCAGCGTCTTGGCCGCTTCGTCGGCGGCGGTCTTCATGCGCGCATAGGCCTCGCGCGATTGCTCCATCGACTTTTCGGCGGTGGCGCGGAAGGTTTCCGTCATTTTGGACGGATCCATCCCGAAGGCCGCCTGCGCGTCCCGAAAGGCCTGCGGATTGGTCATCGAGTCGAAAGCCTGTCGCGCGCCTTCGAAGGCGGCGTTGGCGGCATCGTGCGGCTTATCTGTGTCGGACATGGCGGGGGCTCCTTCTGGGCAGCATTGTGACCACAACGAGGCGACATCATCAAGGGTTGCGCGGGTTCGCGCGCTAAGACCTCCGGCGCATTAACCCTGTCGCCGGACGATGCGGCCAAGGATGCGGTCTGTTCTGGATTTGAGCCGCGCAAGACCTTATTAACGCTCCAGTAACTCTTTTGTTGTACGACCTGGAGCCACGACCATTTCGACCTCTCTCGACTTCATGGTTCTTCCAGCCGTGCGTGTGGCCAACGCCCTCGGCTCGGCCGTGGCCGTGCTGTCGGCCGATCTCGCCACGGTTCTCTGGTGCAACGCCGCCGGGGCGGCGCTTCTGGCCCTGCCCACGGGGCGGCGCAGCAGCGACGAAGCCGGCATGTCTCCGCTTCTGCCGCAGATCGGCCTGGCGCGCGAAACGCTGCGCCTGAAGCGCCGCACACAGCTTCTGCTCCGCCCCGCCGACGCCGGCATGGGCCGTGCGGTTCTGGCGCGGTTGGAGGCCGGCGGATCGAATGGCGATCACGTGCTGCTGACAGTGCGCTTCGACGGCGCGCCGGGCGAAACCCGCGAGGCCTTCGCGGAGCGGCTGGTCGGCGAAGCGGGGCTGACGACCGTGCCGGCCTGCATCGTGTCGGAAACCGGCTTCGTCTGGGGCACTCCGCAGGTGCCGGCCGAGGAACATGCGCTTCTGGCCGCGCAGGGCGTAGAGTTCCTGAAAGCAGGCGAAGAGCGACTGACCGTCGAGGACGAGTTCGGCGCCCTGTCCTTCGCCAAGGTCGCCGAGGGTCTGGTGCTCATTCACATGGACGCGCCGGACGCGCCGGCGATCGAGGAATCCGACGAACCCGCGACGCCCGCAGCGCCGCTGGATGTGGAAGCTATGCCTGAGTCCTCCGCTTCCTCTTCGGATACCAAGGCGGACGAAACCTGGCTGGCCGAAGCGTCCGCCTACGATGCTGCGGGCGACGATGAACCCGCCCTTTTGGAAGCGGATGCGGCCTTGCCCGCCTCCACGGCACCCTTGTTCGACGCCGATCTCGACCGCGAGCCCATGCGCTTCGTCTGGCAGATCGACGAGGCCGGCCGCATTTCCAGCCTGTCTCCCGAATTTGCCGAAGTGGTCGGCCCGCACTCGGCCGACGTGATCGGCCGCACCTTTGCCGATGTCGCCCGCGTCTACGGGCTGGACGACAGCGGCGAGGTCGAGCGCCTACTGGCGCGCCGCGACACGTGGTCGGGCCGCTCCATCCTTTGGCCGATCGAAGGCACGGATCGCAAGGCACCCGTGGATCTGGCGGCGCTGCCGATCTATGGCCGCGACCGCCGCTTCGAAGGCTTTCGCGGCTTCGGCGTGGTGCGCCCGGCCGAGCATGTGGCCGACCCGGACGCGCTGGGTTTGGTGCTGACGAGCGGTGCGCCGGTGGTTGCAGCCGCCGAGGACACGGCCTCCACGAGCGGGCCGGAGACCGCCGACACGCGCGCAAGCTTCGGCCGCCGCACCCGCGAGCCCGACATGCCGGCCGAGGAAACGGTCCAGCAACGACAGGCGCGCGAGGGCGCGCTGTCGAGCGCCGAAGCGGCAGCCTTCCGCGCCATCGGAGCGGAACTCGGCGTGTTTCCGCGGCTGCGATCGGTTCCGGTGCCCGTTCCTGCGCCGGTCCCGGCCCCCGTTGCCGAAGTCGGCGAGAGCGAGGCGGAGAAGCGGGAGGACACGGTTCCATTCGCGGCGCACGAGCTGGAAGACATGTTCGACGCGCTGCCGCTGGCCGTGCTCGTACAGATGGGCGACCGGCTGCTCTTTGCCAACAAGCGCTTCTTCGCCTTTACGCGCTACCGCGATCTCGACGCGCTGGATGATGCCGGCGGGCTCGATCGTCTGGTTTTGTCGCCTGGCGAATCCGACGAGGGCGACGAGGCGACGATCCAGTGCGGCGACGGCACGGTGGAGCGCACGCGCCTGCATCTTCAGCGCGTGTCCGTGGCCGGGCGCTCCTGCCTTCTCATGTCCTTCACCGAACGGCCCGAGCCGGAAGACGAGCTTCTGGCCGGGACGGTGGTCGATCTCCAGCGCGAGGTGGAGGAGCTTCAGGCCGTTCTCGACACCGCGACGGACGGCATCGTGCTGCTCGACGCCAGCGAGCGCGTGCGCAAGATGAACGGCGCGGCCGAGGCCCTGTTCGGCCTTTCGCCCGACATCTATCTCGGCCTGCCCTTCGTGGATCTGCTGGCGCCCGAAAGCCGGCAGAGCGCGCACGATTATATCGAGACGCTGCGCGACAACGGGCTTGCCTCGATCCTGAACGACGGGCGCGAAGTCTTCGCCAAGGTCGGCCCGGAGCGCGCCAAGGGCTCCGAGCAGGGCACGATCCCACTGTTCGTGACGCTCGGCCGCCTGTCCGACGGGCGCGGCTGGTGCGTGGTGATCCGCGACATCGCGCAGTGGAAGCAGGCCGAGAAGGATCTGGTGGAGGCGCGCCGGCTGGCCGAGAGCGCCAGCCTCCACAAGAGTCGGTTCCTCGCCAATGTGTCCCACGAACTGCGCACGCCGCTCAACGCCATTATCGGCTTTGCCGATGTCATGGCCTCGGAGTGCTTCGGCCCGATCGGCCACGAGCGCTATCTCGAATATCTCGGCGACATCAAGCGCTCGGGCCACCATGTGCTCGACCTCGTGAACGACCTCCTCGACATATCCAAGATCGAGGCGGGCAAGATCGAGCTGACCTTCGAGTCGGTCTCGCTCAACGATGTCGTGGCCGAGGTCGTGTCGCTGATGCAGCCGCAGGCCAATCGCGAGCGGGTGATCGTGCGCTCGGTCCTGCCGGCCTCGGTGCCGCCGGTCGTGGCGGATCGGCGCTCGGTTCGGCAGATCGCGCTGAACCTCATCGCCAATGCCGTGCGCTTCACGCCGGCGGGCGGGCAGATCGTCGCCTCAACCCATCACAACGAGGATGGCTCCGTCAGCCTGCGCTTCCGCGATTCCGGCATCGGCATGACCGATCAGGAGGTGGAGATCGCCCTTACTCCATTCCAGCAGGTCAAGGCCGGCGGACGCGGCGAAGGCACCGGGCTCGGCCTGCCGCTGACCAAGGCCATGGTCGAGGCGAACCGGGCGCACTTCTCCATCGCCTCCACGCCGGGCGAAGGAACGCTGGTGGAAGTCGCCTTTCCCGCGCCGCGCGTCCTCGCGGTTTAAATCATCAATTGATCATCTTTACTTAATAGAGAAAGTATAGAATCATTCTAATCTCATAGATCACCGGAACGTTACCTCGGATCGGGATTGATCCGGTAGCCTGCTTCCGGCATGTCAAAACTCGACCCTCACGCTCGACTTTTGATGTGTCGCTCGTGGCGGGCTCGTTTTTGGCGGCCCCTCGACGCTGGGCCATGGATGGGATGTTCCTGCGATGACACCGACTTTCCTTCGCGGCGGTCTCTTGGCGCTCGGCTTTGCGGCGCTGATGGGCGGCACGGCTGAAGCCGCCGACGTCAACATCTATTCGTCCCGCCAGCCGGCGCTGATCCAGCCCCTGCTCGACGCCTTCACCAAGGAAACCGGGCTCACCACGGCGACGATCTTCATCGAAAAGGGCCTGGAAGAGCGCGTGAAGGCGGAGGGCGCCAACTCGCCGGCCGACGTGATTCTGACAGTCGACATCGGCCGCCTCGACGCGGCGCGCGAAGCCGGCATCCTTCAGCCGCTCGAGAACGCCGTGATCGCCAAGGACATTCCGGCCGCCTTCCGCGACAAGGGCAACGAATGGTCGGGCGTCACGGCGCGCGCGCGCGTCGTCTATGCCTCGGCCGATCGCGTGGGCGACGAGCCCATCACCTATGAAAGCCTCGCCGACCCCAAGTGGAAGGGCAAGATCTGCATCCGCTCGGGTCAGCATCAATATAATGTCGCCCTGATCGCCGCTTTCCTCGCCCATCATGGCGAGGCCAAGACCAAGACCTGGCTCGAAGGCCTGCGCGACAATCTCGCCAGCGCGCCGCAGGGCGGCGACCGCGATCAAGCGCGCAACGTCGCCGCCGGCCAGTGCGACATCGCCATCGGCAACACCTATTATGTCGGCTTGATGCGCAACAACGAGAAGGAGCCGGAACAGAAGGAATGGGCCAAGGCGATCAAGGTCGTTCTGCCGACCTTCGAGAACGGCGGCACCCATGTGAACATTTCCGGCATGGGTCTGGCGAAGAATGCGCCCAACCGGGACAATGCCGTCAAGTTCATGGAATTTCTGACGACCGACGAGGCGCAGCGCATCTATGCAGAGATCAATCACGAATATCCGCTGAAGCCCGGCGTGGCGCAGTCGGAAACCGTAAAGAGCTTCGGCGAGCTGAAGCCCGACACGCTGTCACTCACCGGCATCGCCTCCCACCGCGCCAAGGCCTCGCAGCTGATCGACGAGGTCGGCTTCGACAAGGGACCGCAAACCTGACGCTTTCCGCATGACGCTTCGCCGATCCGGCCATCCTCGACCAGCGCCCGCGTGTGATCGCGCGGGCGCTGGTCGTTGCACGCTCACAGGCCGCTCTGGCGAGCAACGCGAGCGGAGCGAGCGGCGATGAGCCGTGCGGGTCCGCTCCCCTCACCGCTCCCATCGCTCCATGCGCGCCGCCGCGCGGTGGGCTCGGAACGCTGGTTCGTGCTGGGCGCCGCCGGGCTCGCGCTCGTCGTCGCCTTGCCCATCCTGTCGCTCGGCTGGATCGCCGTGTCCGGCTCGGGCGGGGACTGGGCGCATCTCCTGCGCACCGTCCTGCCCGACGCGACGCGCACCACCGCTTTCCTGATGCTGGGCGTGGCGCTGGCGACGGGCCTCCTCGGCACGCTTCTCGCCTGGATCGTCACCGGCTTCGACTTTCCGGGCCGCCGGGCTTTCGCCTGGGCGCTGGTGCTGCCGCTCGCCGTGCCGACCTATATCGCGGCCTACTGTTTCAACGAGCTTCTGCATTATGTCGGTCCAGTGCAGACGGGGCTGCGCGCCCTGATGGGCTATCGCACACGGGCCGAATACAGCTTCCCCGAAATCCGCTCGCTCGGCGGCGCGATCCTGATTCTGTCCTCCGTCCTCTACCCGTATGTTTATCTCGCGACGCGCGCCGTCTTCCTGATGCAGGGACGGCGCATGGCGGAGGTGGCGCGCACGCTGGGCGCCGGGCCGCTGCGCCTGTTTGCGACCATCCTCCTGCCGTTGGCCCGGCCCGCCATCGCCGTCGGCGTGTCGCTCGCCCTGATGGAAGTCGTCAACGATATCGGCGCGGTGGAGTTCTTGGGCGTCCAGACGCTGACCTTCGCCGTTTATTCGACCTGGCTCAACCGGGGCGATCTTCAGGGGGCGACGCAGATCGCGCTTTTGATGCTCACGGTGATCGTCGCCCTGGTCTGGCTGGAGCGCTTCGCGCGGCGGCGGCAGGGCTTCACGGCGGGCCGGGGCGGCATGGCGCCGCCGCCGCTCGTGCGCCTGCGCGGCCCGGCGGCTCTCGGCGCTTTCACCCTGTGCCTCCTGCCGCTCGCTTCCGGCTTCGGGGTGCCGCTCTTCATCCTCAGCCGCTATGCCATGAGCCGGCTGGGGGATCTCGCCGACCCGGCGCTCTGGCGCGCGCTGTGGCACACGGTTCTCGTGGCGGGCGCCAGCGCCTGCCTCGTGGTCGGCGCGAGCTTTCTCGTGACCTATGGTCTGCGCCTTCGCCGCAGCCGCTCGCTTGCCGCGCTCGCCCGGCTCGGCTCGCTCGGCTATGCGGTGCCCGGAACGGTTCTGGCGATCGGCCTTCTCGTGCCGCTCGCCGCCTTCGACAATGCGCTGGATGCGTGGATGCGCGCCTGGTTCGGCGTCTCGACCGGGCTTCTCCTTTCGGGCTCCGGGCTCGCCATCGTGCTCGCCTGCACGGCGCGCTTCACCGCCATGGGCCATGGCACGCTGGAAAGCGGTTTTGCGAAACTGTCGCCCCATCTCGACATGGCCGCGCGCACGCTCGGGCGCGGGCCGGGCGACGTGCTCGCCACGATCCTGTTTCCGCTGATGCGCCCGGCCGTTCTCACGGGTTTTCTTCTCGTCTTCGTGGATGCGGCCAAGGAATTGTCCGCGACGATCCTGCTGCGCCCCTTCGACTTCGACACGCTGGCGACGCATGTCTATGCGCAGGCCTCTCGCGCGGCCTTCGAGGACGGGGCCATCGCCGCGCTTCTGATCGTGCTCGTCGGCATCACGCCGGTTCTTCTCCTGACCCGAGCGCTGCTGAAGAACGAACAGGACACGCGCCGCTGAATCCGAGGCGGCGGCGACCTGCCATGCGATCGGCGCAATCCACGGGCATTATAGAGAGGAAACGGTGGTTCCTCTCGGAGACGGCGCGACTTCGCCCTGTTCAAGCGTGGCCGCCAACTCTAGATAAGCTTGGCTGGCCATCGCGCGAGCCGAGTCTCGAAGGACCCCCGATTGAACGAACCCTTGCCCCCGGTGCCGCCCGCGACCGAAAGCCAATCGCGCGGGACAGGGCGGCGTGGCGTCTGGCCGTTGGCGATCGGGCTGGTCCTGTTGGCCATCACAGGGCTGGTTTTCGCCTTCTCCTCCCTGTCGCTGCAACTGGGCGACGCCCGCGAGGAGTTGGAAGCACGTCTGGCGCATCTGACCGGGCAGCCGATCCATGTGGACGGGGCCGTCTCCTTCGAGCTGCTGCCGCGCCCGACCGCCGTGCTCACCGATCTGCGGGCGCGCACCGGCGCAGGCGAACGGGCGCAACTTCTGACGGTGGACCGGGTGGAGGCGCGTTTCGCGCTGCTCCCCGCGCTTCTGGGGCGCGCCGAAATCCAGCGCATCGCCTTGGTGCGACCTGAATTGATGCCGGCCGGCGCGGATGCCGTGCCGGATCTGGCGCCGTCTGCCGCACGCAAGCCAAGACTCCCTCAAGTCGGAACACCCGGTGACATGCCGGTCGGTGCGGCCTCGCGGGACCTGCAACTCTTTCTCGTGCGCTTCGAAGGACTGCGGGAGATCGATATTCGCGACGGGCTGTTTCGCATTCCCGGCCGCACGGACAATCTCTCCAACGCCAATCTGACCTTCATCTGGCCGGGCGGCGAGAGCAGCGCCTTTCTGGCCGGCAGCGCCGTCTGGAACGGCCAGCCCGTTCATCTCGAAACCAAGATGGAGCGGCCCCTGCCCTTCACGAAGGGTGAGAGTTCGGCGCTGACGCTGGCGCTGTCCTCGCCCGCGCTGGACGTGTCTTTCGACGGCCAGGGCTCGGCGGGCGAGAGATTGAGCCTGACGGGCGCGCTGGGTCTGTCCACTCCCTCCCTGTCGCGGGCGGTGGACTGGATCGGCCGGGAGAATTCCGGTCTGCCGGATTTCGGCGCCTTCGCCATTCAGACGCAGATTCAACTGGTGGACGACCGGATCAGCCTCGGCTCCGCCTCGCTCGACGTCGGCGGCGACAAGGGGCGTGGCAGTCTGGAGGCGGTGCTGCCTCGGGGGGACAGCAAACCGCCCTCCGTTTCGGGAACGCTCGCCTTCCGCAAGCTCGATTTCGGCCGCTTCAGCCAAGCTATCGCGCCCAAGCCGCAGACGATCCTGGATCTTCAACGCCCGATCCACACGGACTTCCTGCGCAATCTCGATCTCGATTTGCGTCTTTCGGCCGAACAGGCCGATCTCGGCGAAACGGATGCGCGCGACGTCGCCGCGACGATCAAGGCCATGGGCGGCGTCGGGACGGTCGACATCGGCGACATGACGCTGCTCGGCGGGCGCGGAGATCTGCGCATCACGATCGACACGAATCAGGCGCGCCCCGACCTCACGCTGTCGGCCGGCCTTCGGGATGTGGACGTGTCCAACGTCGTGGCCCTCACCGACGGCGCCCCCATGCCATTGAGTTCGGGCCGGGGCGATCTGCAACTGACCCTGCGCGGACCGGCCACCAATTGGGGCGAGATCGCGCTCGCCTGCCGCACGGAGGCCAAGTTACGGGTGCGCGATGGCGAACTCGCAGGCATCGAGCGCGGCATGTTGGCGGCACCCGGCCCGCGCCCGATCGACCCCGCGACGGCAACACCCGAACCATTCCGTCGCGGCGAACTGGCCCTGGCGGGCGTCGGTCCGCATTTTCGCATCGACAAGCTGGCGATCGCCTTCGATAAGGGTGAGGCGAGCGCCACCGGCACGGTGGATTTGCGCAGCAGCCGGCTTTTGGTGCAGGGTCAATTCGACCCGGCCAAGGAAGAAGCGTCGGGCGTATCGAATTCGTTCACCATATCGAAACCGATCGGGTTCAAGTTGGACGGAGAATGGCCGAAGCCGACGCTGACCGTGAGCGCGTCGGACGGGCCGACCTGACGGAACCGCACCCCTCGATGAAGCGCGCGGCGTTCCGTCGATCCGGAGCGGAGCCGCAAATGTCTCGTCTGATCCCCCGCCTCGCCGCATTCGTTCTCGCTGGCTCGATGCTGTGCCCGATCGCCGCGTCGGCCGGCTCCGTCATCCGCATCGACGACGTGGCCACCGCCTCGCAGCCCAAGGGATCGGTCGCGGTCGCCAAGCTGCGCGCGCCGACCGCCGACCCGGCCGCCTGCGCCCGAGACTTCCACGCCCGGCTTAAATCCATCGCGGAAGGGCCGTTCCAAAGCGTCAAGGCCGCCTTGGCCGGCTCGCCCGAGTCCGCGCGCGCGTCGTCGCCCGGCGAAGGCGGCATGATCTTCCCGCCCAATGCCCGATCGCGCGGCACCGAGCAGACGGCCGCTCTTCGCGCCGCCATGGCGGCCGCCAAGGGTGTGAGCGGCGTCGCGCCGCGCGACGCCAATGCCAAATGGACGGCGACCCGCATTCGCGAAGACCTCGGCGACTTCCTGACACAAGGCCCCTCCCCCTATCTCTGCTCGGGCATCGAAGCCTATCTGACGACGCTCAAACGCTTCGCCTCGCAGGTTTCGGTCTCGCCAGATCGCCGCCAGCGCGTGTTGGAGACCGCGCAGGGCATGGCGCGCACGAGTCTGGCCGAGGCGCTTCTGGCGCTGCGCCCGGTTCCCGTGCCGACCGCAGCCCCCGAGGATCGTGGCGCGCCCGCTGAAAACGCGCCGGTTGCGCTTCAGGGCGAGCCGGGCGCGGCAAGCCAGACACCCATGGGCCCGCCCATGCTTGTGGCCGTGCGCGACACGGGCGCGACGCGTATTTCGGAAGGCGACGGGGTAGACCCCGACCTGCCGCCGCTGAAGGCCCCGCGCGAGCACAAGCTCGACTCATCCGCCGATGTCGGCGCTGCCGTCTCCGAACTCGGCCGCGCGATCCGCGAAGCCTCGACGTCGGTGAACACGGACGGCCACGTTCTGGACACCACCACGACCGCCAGCACCGCCGCGCTGATCGGCCCGACGCAGCCTGCGCGAGAGAAGAGCGCCTTGGAGGAATTGGCCGAGCTCAAGCCCTTCTTCGCGCCCGATGGCGGCTTCACGGGCGATGCGCGCCTGCGCCTGACGCTGATGGGCGCCCTGTCCGACCTCGAAGCGGTGGATCGGCTGATCGAGGTTTCGACTCTGCCGGAAGACCCGCTCGGTGCGGCCTTCGCCGCGACGTTCGACGCGATCGAAACGGCCCATGCCGAGAGCTGCCGCTGCAAGCTGTAAAGCCGACACGATCAAACGAAAAAGCCCCGCCAGCATCCGGCGGGGCTTTTTTGTATGGGCTTGTCAGATGTCCTGACTGGCGAGCCGCTCGTCGGCGCGCCGCCGTGTCTCCTGCCGCCGGTTGAACAGCGCGGCGAGGATGACGCCGAGGGCGACGACGGCGATCATGATCGTGGAGATGGCGTTGATCTCCGGCGTCACGCCGAGACGCACCTGGCTGTAGATGCGCATGGGCAGCGTCGTCGCGCCGGGGCCGGACGTGAAGCTCGCGATCACGAGATCGTCCAGCGAGAGCGTGAAGGCCAGCATCCAGCCCGCCGCGACGGCCGGCCAGATGACAGGCAAGGTGATGAGCAGGAAGGCCTTGGCAGGTGGGCAGCCCAGATCCTGCGCTGCCTCTTCCAGCGAACGGTCGAAGGACACGAGGCGCGACTGCACGACCACCGCGACGAAGCACATGGTCAGCGTCGTATGGGCGACCGTCACGGTCCAGAAGCCCCGGTCGAAATCGATCGCGACGAAGAGCAGGAGCAGCGACAGGCCGGTGATGACCTCAGGCATGACCAGCGGTGCGAAGACCATGCCCGAAAACAAGGTGCGCCCGACGAAGCGGGGATGGCGCACCAGCGCCATGGCGGCCAGCGTGCCGAGAATGGTGGCGAGCGTGGCCGAAAGCAGCGCCACGCGCAGCGTCACCCAGGCCGCATCCAGAAACAGCCGGTTGTTCAGGAGCGAGGCGTACCAGCGCGTCGAGAACCCGCCCCAGACCGTGACGAGCTGCGAGGCGTTGAAGGAATAGATCACCAGAAGCAGGATCGGCAGGTAGAGAAAGGCGAAGCCGAAAACCAGCGAAACCAGATTGAAGGTGGAGAAACCGCGCTTCATGTCAGCCCTGCCTCGCCTGGAGCCGCTGGAACAGCGTGATCGGCACGACCAGAACCAGAAGCAGCAGCACCGCGACCGCCGAGGCGACCGGCCAGTCGCGATTGGTGAAGAACTCGTCCCAGAGCGTCTTGCCGATCATCAGCGTCTGCGAGCCGCCCAAGAGATCGGGGATCACGAATTCGCCGACCGCCGGAATGAAGACGAGCAGCGCGCCGGCCAGAACGCCCGGCAGCGACAAGGGAAAGGTGACGCGCCAGAACGCGCCGAGCGGCGTGCAGCCGAGATCGCCCGCCGCCTCCAGAAGGCGCGGGTCGAGCCGCTCAAGGCTGGCATAGATCGGCAGAACCATGAAGGGCAGATAGGAATAGACGATGCCGATATAGACGGCGTTGTTGGTGTTGAGGATCGTGAGCGGCGTGTCGATGAGCCCGGTCCACAGCAGGAACTGGTTCAGATAGCCCTCGTTCCGCAGGATGCCGATCCAAGCATAGACGCGGATCAGAAAGCTCGTCCAGAAGGGCAGAACCGTCATCATCACCAGGACGGGCCGCAGCCCGCCCGGCGCGCGCGACATGGCATAGGCTAGGGGATAGGCGACCAGTAGCGTCAGCACGGTCGAGATCGCGGCGATCTTCAGGCTGGAGAGGTAGGCGTTCAGATAGAGCGGATCCTCCATCAGGAACTGATAGCTCTGCGTACCGAGTTTCTTCAGCGTCGCGACCAGACCCGACAGGCTGCTCCAGTCGAAGACCGGCAGATAGGGCGGCTGGGCGATCGCCGTTTCCGAGAGCGAAATCTTCAGGACGATGAAGAAGGGAACGAGAAACAGGACCAGCAGCCAGAGATAGGGAATGCCGATCACGGCTCCCTTCCACCAGTTCGGTCGCAGGATACGAGAGGCCATAGCTTCGCTCCTCACTGCACCAGAAGCACGCCGGCGTCGCGCTCGAAGGTGAGCCAGACCTCTTCCTCCCAGGCGATCTGCTCGTCCGCCACACGCGAGGCGTTGATGACCGTGGAGCGCACCAGCGCGCCGTTTTCGAGCTTCACGTTGAAGAGCGTGACATCGCCGAGATAGGCGATATCCCAGACGACGCCGCGCAGCGCATTGACGCCGATATCGCTCGGCGGGCGGCGCGACAGGCGCATCTTTTCAGGGCGCACGGCAAAGGCCGCGCTGTCACCGGGGGCGACCGTCGTGGCGCTTTCCGTCTCGATGACGCCGACATCGGTGGCAAGCCGCACCAGCCCACCCGAGCCGCTTTCCACCACGCCCTCGATCAAGGAAATATTGCCGACGAAATCGGCGACATAGCGCGAGTTCGGCGCCTCGTAGATCACGGCGGGCGTCGCCACCTGACAGAGCTTGCCGGCGCGCATCACGGCGATGCGGTCGGACATGGTCATCGCCTCTTCCTGGTCGTGCGTCACGATCACGAAGGTGAGGCCGAGTTCCTGCTGGAGGTCCATCAGCTCGAACTGGGTTTCCTCGCGCAGCTTCTTGTCGAGCGCGCCCAGCGGCTCGTCGAGAAGCAGAACCTTGGGCCGCTTGGCAAGCGAGCGGGCCAGCGCCACGCGCTGCTGCTGGCCGCCCGAAAGCTGCTGCGGCTTGCGCTTGCCATAGGCGTCCAGTTTCACGAGCTTCAGCATCTCGGCCACGCGGTCGCGAATCTCGCCCTTGGCCATGCCGTCCTGCTTGAGGCCGAAGGCGATGTTCTGTTCGACGCTCATGTGCGGGAACAGGGCGTAGGACTGGAACATCATGTTGAGCGGCCGGCGATAGGGCGGCACGCCCTTCAGGCTCTCGCCGCCCAGCCTGATATCGCCCGATGTCGGTTCCTCGAAGCCCGCGAGCATCCGCAGCAGCGTGGACTTGCCGCAGCCCGACGGCCCGAGCAGCGTGAAGAACTCGCGCGGATAGATCTTGAGGCTGAGATCGTCCACGGCGTTGAACGTGCCGAAGCGCTTGGAAATACGATCGAACTCGATCAGCGGCGTCGCTTTGGGGTCGTTCCACGGATCGAACGAGCGGCGAATATTGCCGAAAGCCTTGGGTGCCGTAGCCATTGTGAACCCCGAACTGCGCCCCGCGCCGACTTGTCTGAGAGAACGGCGCAGGAAGGGTTCTCCCCCTGCCCGCGCCGCTATGAATGATGGACAAGGGCCCGCATCACCGGCCCCCTTCTGCTTCGCCGGATCGCCCCGCAGCTTACTGCCCGGTTTTGACCGTGGTGAAGGCACGCGTCACCATGCGCTGGGCGCGGGCGTCATAGGGCTTCTTGACATAGAGCGTCTTCAGCGTCGCCTCGTCGGGATAGATCGAGGTGTCGTTCAGGATCGAGGGGTCGATGAACTTCTGCGAGGCGAGATTGCCATTGGCGTAGCTGACGAAATTCGTCGCCTTGGCCGCCACTTCCGGGCGCATCATGTAATTGATGAACTGGTGCGCGGCGTCCACATGCGGCGCGTCCTTGGGAATCGCCATCTGGTCGAACCACATCATCGTGCCCTCGTGGGGAATGAAATAGCCGATCTCGACGCCGCGCCCCGCCTCCTTGGCGCGGGAGCGGGCCTGGAACACGTCGCCCGAGAAGCCGACCGCCACGCAGATGTCGCCATTGGCGAGCGCGTTGATATATTCGGAGGAATGGAAGCGCCGGATATAGGGGCGCACCTTCATCAGCAGCGCCTCGGCCTTGCCGATGGATTCGGCGTCCGACGCGCTCGGGTCGAGGCCGAGATAGCTGAGGGCGGCCGGCATGATCTCGCCCGGCGCGTCCAGCATGTCGATGCCGCATTTCGACAGGGCTTCGGCGTTCTTCGGGTCGAAGACCAGCGCCCAGGAATTGAGCGGCGCGTCGGGCAGCAACTCCTTCACCTTCTGGATGTTGTAGCCGACGCCCGTCGTGCCCCACATATAGTTGACGGAATAGGCATTGTCCGGGTCGTAGGCAGCCACGCGCTCGGTCACCACCGGCCACATGTTGGACAGGTTCGGCAGCTTCGACTTATCGAGCTTCTGGAACACGCCGGCCTGGATCTGGCGCAGCATGTATTCGGCCGAGGGCACAACGACGTCATAGCCGCTGCCGCCGGCCAGAAGCCGCGTTTCCAGGATCTCGTTGGAATCGTACACGTCGTAGACGACGCGAATGCCGGTTTCCTTGGTGAAGTCGTCGATGATCGACGTGTCTATATAGTCCGACCAGTTGTAGACGTTGAGAACTTTTTCCTGCGCGGCGGCACCGCCTGCGGTCAGTGCGGCCAGAGCCAGTCCAAGGGACAGGGCGGTATGTCTCATCGGGTCGGACCTTTTCATGCGATCAAGGCAGCCACCTCGGCGGCGCGGCCAATATCGACAAGCCAGTCCGTGATTCCTAGCCCCTGTGCCGAATTTCGACGCTTGTCGCTTTTTCACGCAGCCGGGCTGGGCGCCAGCGGCGGCCGGATCATGTAGACCGCACCCTCGCCATAGGTCGCGAGCTTTTCCGGCTCGAGCGCCAGCGAGGGTGGGGCGAAGCCGAAACGGCTCCAGTAAGGTGCTGTCCCATAGACGGACACCAGCATGACGGGCATGACCGCGCCATCGGCGAGGCTCAGAACATGGGCAACGGCCGCGTCCGCCAGACGCCGGCCGCGCCAGTCCGGCAGGATCGCGACATCGTGGATGTAGAGAGCGTCGGCCTCAGGCAGAAGCGCGCCGAGCATTGTGTCGAGCGGGGGCGGCGCGCCGAGGGGGGCGGGATAGGCGAGTGCGTAGCCGACGATCCGCCCGTCCGGAAGGGCAGCCACGAGACAGCCTTCCGGGAACAGCGCCAGTCGGTCGTGATAGACGTGAGCCCCTTCCGGGAAGGTCGGATGCACGATATCGGCCACCGCCATGACATCGGCGACATCACCCGTTGTCATGGCTCGCCAGACGACCGCCAGCCCTGCCGCCGCCGCTTCGCTCATCTGTGCTTGCGCCCTTCGCCGTAGAACATCTTCTCCCAGGCCTTGTGTGCCTTGTAGCCCTCGCGAATGAAGGGCGTGAACATGGCAAGATTGAGCACCGCCTTGTTGGTGAGATTGGCGGGGAAGCGCAGCGGCTTCTCGAAATCCACGAAAAGCACCACGCGCACCTTGTCGGAATGATTCCAGGCCTCGTGCTCGTAGGCGTCGTCGAAGATCAACGCCTTGCCCTCTTCCCAATGGCAGGTCTGGTCCGACACGCGAATGCCGATCTTGTCGGGCTCGGGCGGCACGACGAGGCCGAGATGGAAGCGCAACACGCCATTATAGGGGCCGCGATGGGGCGGCAGATGCTTGCCCGGCTCGAAAATCGAGAACATGGCCGACTTCATGCCCGGAATTTTCTGGAGGATGCGCCAGGTCTCCGGGCATTGGCGGATCGCCTCTTCCGACTTGATGCCGTAGCCGCAGAGGAAGAAGGTCTTCCAGTTCTTGTCGGACGAGATCGAGCGCACTTCCGAGGAAATCTCGTGGAAGGCCGGCAGGTCGCCCTTGCGCACCAGAACCTTGTCCAGCTCTGCGCGGATCAGGTGCCACTCGCGCTCCACTTCGCGCGCCCAGGGGAAGGCGTCGGTCGGATAGACCGCCGGATTGCCGACCGCCGAATGCCTGAGATTGAGGCTTTCGGCTCCGTCCACGAGCTTCTGCACCATGCGCGCGGCCGTCCCGGCGCGCGACATCGTGTCTTCGAGGCCTTCGGTCTTCAGCTTCTGCTGGCTCGTATCGGTCATGCGCTTCACCGCGAACGCGGCCTCCATGCCCGCCACCTGGCGGCTGTGCTCTGAGATAGCAGCTTCGATGTCATTTCCATGACAAAACGCGCTGTGCCGTATCGAAACCCGCTTTTCCAGCGCCTTCTCGTGGTCAGGGGCGCTTTTCGGCCGGGTTGGAGCCCGCTATGGTCCAGCTATCGGAAATTCTGCGCAGGATCGCATGGCAGATCGCACACGGCCTCCCAAACCCGAGCAGGCGTTCCCGTCCAAGATCAAGCGGGACAAGCCCAAGCGCCGGACGACGGAACCCGCCGGAGCGGGCGGGCGCATCGGCCTGACGCGTCGCGAGCCGCAGCCCGAGCGGCCGCATTTTCTGGATGCGCGGCGCGGCGTGCGCTCCATGGCGGAAGCGGGCGAATGGCTGCGCGCGCGCGGCATCGAGGATGTCGAATGCATCACGCCCGATCTGGCCGGCGTGGCGCGCGGCAAGATGATGCCGGGCAAGAAGTTCACCGGCAACACCTCGCTGGCCCTGCCCTCGGCGCTGTTCATGCACACGATCTCGGGCGAATACCCGGACGAGACGGGCGAGTTCCGCTATTCGCCCAATGACGGCGACCTGAAGCTGGTGCCCGATCTCTCGACGCTTTCGGCCGTGCCCTGGGAAACCGATCCGACGGCGCAGGTCATCTGCGATCTCGTGGACACGGCGGGAGAGGCCGTGGCCTACACCCCGCGCAACGTGCTGAAGCGCGTCGTCTCGCTCTATCACGAGCGGGGCTGGACGCCGATCGTCGCGCCCGAGATCGAGTTCTATCTCGTCTCGAAGAATGTCGATCCCGACTATCCGCTGACCCCGCCCATCGGCCGCTCGGGCCGGCAGATTTCCGGCGGGCAGGCCTATTCGATCGGCGGCGTCAACGAATTCGACGAGCTGATCGACGACATCTACCACTTCTCGGACGCGCAAGGGCTGGAGATCGATACGCTGATCCACGAGGACGGCGCGGCCCAGCTCGAAATCAACCTGCGCCATGGCGATCCGGTCGAGCTGGCCGATCAGGTCTTCATGTTCAAGCGCACGATCCGCGAGGCGGCGCTCAAGCACGACATCTACGCCACCTTCATGGCCAAGCCGATCCAGGGCCAGCCGGGCTCGGCGCTGCATATCCACCAGTCGGTGGTGGACCGCAAACACGGACACAACGTCTTCTCGCTGAAGGATGGCGGCCCCTCGCCGCTCTTCTTCCACTTCCTGGGCGGAATGCAGCGCTACGTGCCGGCCGCGCTGGTGATGATGGCGCCCTATGTGAACTCCTACCGCCGGCTGACCCATGGCATGTCGGCCCCCACCAACAATGCCTGGGGCTACGACAACCGCACCACGGCGTTTCGCGTGCCGACCTCCGACGCCTCGTCCCGGCGCGTCGAAAACCGCCTGCCCTCCTCCGACACGAACCCCTATCTGGCGCTTGCCGCCTCGCTCGCCTGCGGCTGGCTCGGCATGGTCAACGGCGTCGAGCCCGACCAGCCCACCGACCGCACCGTCAACGAGGACGGCGTGATCTCGCTGCCGCGCGGTCTTCTGGAGGCGGTCGCCGCCTTCGAGGCGGAGGAAGCGTTCCACGACGTGTTCAGCCGCGAATTCGTCGGCACCTATGCCGGGATCAAGCGCGGCGAGTTCGAAACCTTCATGCAGGTGATCAGCCCCTGGGAACGCGAATTCCTTCTCCTCAATGTCTAAGGGGGCCTCGATGAGCGCGCCCTATCAGTCCCCCATTTCACCCGGCCGCTCGTGGTACGAGGACTCAGTGGGCGAGCGCCCGCGCTATGCCCGGCTCGACGGCTCGCTCGACGTCGATACCCTGATCGTCGGCGGCGGCTTCACGGGCCTGTCGGCGGCGCTGCATCTGGCCGAGCGCGGCGTCAGCGTCGCGCTTCTGGAGGCAGCCAGGCTGGGCGACGGCGCCTCCGGGCGTAATGGCGGCCAGTTCGGCACGGGCCAGCGGCAATGGCCGGAAGATCTCGAAGCGGACATCGGGCTGGAGCGCTCGCGCCAGCTTTTCCAGATGGCGGAGGACGCCAAGGCCCATCTCCACGAGATGATGGCGACGCGCGGCATCGAAGCCGACTATCGCCCCGGCCAGCTCTCGCTGGTTCATAAAAGGCGCTATATCGAAAGCTACCGCCGCCACGCCGACATCCTGGCCGAGCGCTACGACTATCCCCACGCGCGCTTTCTGGACCGCACCGAGACGGCCGAGCGGCTCGGCTCGCCGGCCTATCACGCCGGCCTTCTCGACACGGGTACGGGCCATCTCCACCCGATGAAGCTGCTGGTCGGCACGGGCCGGGCGGCCGCACGCGCCGGCGCGCGTCTCTTCGAGGAGACGCCGGTGACGAAGATCACCCATCAGGGCGGGCGGATTGAAGCGGAAACGCCCTTCGGCACGGTGCGCGCGGCGCGCGCGCTTCTGGCCGTCAACGCGCATGGCGGCAAACTCGACCGGGGCAATGCCGCTCATGTCATGCCGATCCGCTCCTTTATTGCCGCAACGGAGCCTCTGGCCGAGCCGGGCCGCATCCTGCCCGGAAACGAGGCCGCCGACGATTCCCGCTTCGTCGTGCGCTATTTCCGCAAGACGCCGGACAACCGCCTCCTGTTCGGCGGCCGGGAAGCCTATTCCTCTGCGGAAGGGGATATCGTTAGCCAGATACGAAAACAGGTCCGATCCATCTGGCCTCATTTGGCCGATGTCCGGTTCACCCATGGCTGGGGCGGGTCGGTCGGCGTCACCCTGCCGCGCATGCCCTATGTCGCAAGTCCGCAGCCCGGACTGACCGTGATCGGCGGGTTCTCGGGCCATGGCGTGCTTCTTTCGCATTACACAGGCCGGCTTTATGCCGAAAGGGTGCTGGGCAACCAGGATCGGTTGGCCGAGTTGGAGGCGCTGCGCATTCCCGCCTTTCCGGGTGGAACCGCCCTTCGCGCGCCGCTCCTGTTCCTCGCTATGACGTGGTACGCGTTGCGCGATCGTTTTTGACGAGATGCGCTTGTGTCTTGCACCAGACAACAGTTCGCTCCAAGTACAGTAAAACTGACGCGGCTTTGGTCGCCCCTGTTTCGAGGACGAGCCTTGCCGAGCGAAGCGACCCGTGATGCCTGTGCAACGGAGCCGACATCCGCCCCGCGGTTGCGAGATCGCCTGCGCGCGGAAACACGCGCCGCGCACGAAGCGCTCGACGCCGAGTTCGCCGACATGCTGCAACCGGGCGCCGAGGGTCTTTATGCCCGCTTCCTTCTGACGAACCGTGCCGGCCATGCGGCGCTGGAGCCCGCACTTCTGGCCAGCCCTCTCGCGCAGATGCGCGACGGCGCATGGCAGGTCGATGGGCGGCTCGACGCGCTGGAGGCCGATTGCACGGCGCTGCGCCTGCCCGCATGGTCCGGCCCCGCCTTCGCGGTGCAGAATCCAAACCTGTTCGAAGCGCTGGGCATGGCCTATGTCCTGGAAGGGTCGCGCCTGGGCGCGGGGTTCCTCTTGAAGGCCTTGCGCCGGCAGGCTCCGGGTGCCGATCGGCCGGTCCACTATCTCGAAGCCTCCAGCGATCCCGAGCCGTTTCGCCGCCTGCTGGCCTTGATGAACGCGCAATCGCCATCCACGGACGAGGCCGACAGCACGATCGAGGCGGCCAACCGCACCTTTCGCCATTTCCGCGCTCTGGCCGAGGGCGCACGGACCAGGATGACGATCTCTTGAGCAATCTCAGAGCCCCGCGGGACCACGAGGTCGATCTGACCAATTGCGATCGCGAGCCGATCCAATTCCTGGGCTGCATCCAGAATTTCGGCTTTCTGGTCGGCGCGTCGATGGATTGGCTGATCGAACGCGTATCGGCCAATCTGCCCGCCTTCGTGGACCGCGAGCCGGACGCGCTTCTGGGCGAGCCGCTTCTCTCGCTGTTCCCCGAGACGTCGGTTCATGCCATTCGGGGCCGGCTTCAGATCCTCTCGTCCAGCGATGGTGTGGAGCGCCTGTTCGGCTTCGACCTGTTCAGCGACGGGCGCACCTTCGACGTGGCGATCCACGTGTCCAGCGGAACGATCGTGATCGAGGCCGAGCCCGCGACGCGCGCCTCCGGCATCAATCCCGGCGCGCTCATCAAGAGCATGATCTCGCGCGTCCAACGCACCGAGGGGCTCGAAGGGCTTTACCGCGAATGCGTGCGCCAGTTGCGCGGCATCACCGGCTTCGACCGCGTGATGCTCTATCGCTTCGCCTCGTCCGGCGCGGGCTCGGTGGTGGCCGAATCCGTGCGCTCGGGCCTCGGCTCGTTTCTGGGCCTCAACTATCCGGCCGCCGACATTCCGGTTCAGGCCCGGCGTCTCTACGTCCAGAACCAGATCCGCATCATCGCCGATGTCGGCGCGGTGCCGGTGCCGGTGCTGCCCGAGCTCGATCCGCACGGGCGCCCGCTGGACCTCTCCCTCTCGGTTCTGCGCAGCGTTTCGCCCATCCATATCGAATATCTTTCCAACATGGGGGTCTCCGCCTCCATGTCGATTTCGATCGTGATCGACGGCAAGCTTTGGGGCCTGTTCGCGCTCCATCACTACGCCCCGCGCTATCTCACCATGGAAATCCGCAGCGCGACCGAGCTGTTCGGGCAGATGGTGGCGCTGATCATCGACGGGCGTCTCTACAAGGAGGCCAAGCGGATCGACGAAGTGGCGCGCGATCTGCACGACCGCTTCATCGCCAAGCTCGTCGCCGCCTCGCCCTCGCTGGAGACGATCTCGGATTTCGCCGAGGACATGCGCGAGATGGTGCCCTGCGACGGCTTCGTCGTCTGGGCCAAGGGCGAAGAGAAGACCCACGGCACCGGCCTGTCGCGCGAGGAATTGCAGTCCCTGACGCGCTTTCTCAACCGCGCGGGGTCGGGGCGCATCTATGCCACCGACGAGCTTTCGACCTTCCATCCGCCGGCCGCCGACTACAGGAGCCGCGTGTCCGGCGTTCTGGCCATTCCGATTTCGCGCTCGCCGCGCGACTATATCCTCTTCTTCCGCCGCGAGATCGTGCAGACCGTGAACTGGGCCGGCGATCCCAAGACCAAGGAGCGGATGATCGGGCCGAACGGCGCGCGGCTGACCCCGCGCAAGAGCTTCGAGGCCTGGAAGGAAACCGTGGTCGGCAAGTCGCTGCCCTGGACCGAGAGCGAGCTGAGGGCGGGCGAATCCCTGCGCGTCTCGATTCTGGAAGTGCTCCTGCGCTTCAACGAGGAAAGCGAGCGCCAGCAGCATCTGGCCGCCCAGCGCCAGGAACTGCTGATCGCCGAATTGAACCACCGGGTGCGCAACATTCTCAGTCTGATCCGCGCGCTGGTGGTTCAGTCCAAGCCGAGTGCGGCGGATGTGGACAGTTTCGCCCGCATCATCGGCGGGCGCATCCAGGCGCTGGCCCGCGCCCACGACCAGATCACCAGCGAGCAGTTCTCCTCCACGTCCCTTCAGGACATCGTGCGTACGGAGGTGATGGCCTATATCGGCGCCAAGCAGGATCGCGTGCATCTGGAAGGGCCGGACGTCTATGTCGAGGCCATGGCCTTCTCGACGCTGGCCCTCGTGTTTCATGAGCTTGTCACCAATTCCGCCAAATATGGCGCGCTCTCCGACTCCTCGGGCAGCGTGCGCGTGATCTGGCGGATCGGGGAGGACGGGGCCTGCCATATCGAATGGATCGAGAACGGTGGCCCGCCCGTGCCCGCGCCCAAACGGCGCGGCTTCGGCTCCACCATCATCGAGCGCTCGATCCCGCACGATCTCGGTGGCGAGGCCGAACTGGATTTCCGCCTGTCGGGCCTGCGCGCGCGCTTCCGCCTGCCGTCGCAGGTGTTTCATCTCGTGGCCATCGCCCCGCTCCCGTCCTCCGCCGCCGCCGCATCCAAGGAGCCCGTGACCATGTCGTCCGCGTCCAACCTCGACAGTCTTGAAGGTCTTCGCGCCTTGATGGTCGAGGACAACATGATCATCTCGCTCGATGCCGAGCAGCTCCTGATGGATCATGGGGCGTTGGAGGTGCACGGCGCGGCGAGCGTGGCGGACGCGCGCAAGATCCTCGATATTCACGAGGTCGATGTGGCGCTGCTCGACGTCAATCTCGGTAGCGAGACCAGCTTCGCCCTCGTGCCCGACCTCACACGCCGCAAGATCCCCTTCGTGTTCGTCACCGGCTATGGCGAACAAATCGAATTGCCCGAGGACGCAGCCAAGGCTGGCACCATCAAGAAGCCGTTTGATGCGCGCGAACTGGTGCAGGCCATCGCCCATGCCGTCACCAGGGCAAGAAACGGATGAACCGTTCGTCGCGACCAGATCGTCCTCCCGGACGGCCCGGCTCGGCTTTTCTTGTTAAATCGATTAGATTATAGCCTGTCCGAGGCCGCGACCGGCGGGCGCCCTTGAGGAGATGTCGATTTCGTGTCCAGCCAGATCATTCCTGTCGAGATCTTCGACTACATCGTCTTTGGCGGCAACGGCGATCTCGCCGAACGTAAGCTCCTGCCCGCCCTCTATCATCGCGACCTCGACGGGCAGATTCCGCTAGGGGCTCGAATCATCGGCGCATCGCGCACCGCGCTGTCGGACGAGGCCTATCGCGACTTCGCCCGCAAGGCGCTGGACTCCTTCGTCGCTGCAGGGGACCGCAACCCGGAGGCGGTCGAGCGCTTCCTGTCGCGCCTCTTCTACCGTCAGGTGGACGTGAAGGGCGATACGGGCTGGGCCGAGCTGAAGTCGCTTCTGGACGAAGCCGAAGACAATCGTATCCGCGCCTTCTACATGGCGGTCAGCCCCTCGCTCTTCGCCGACATCGCCTCGCATATCAATACGCTGGGCCTGTCCAACGACCGTACGCGCCTCGTGGTCGAAAAGCCGGTCGGGCGTGACCTCGAGTCCGCCAAGCGCCTGAACGCGCTGATCGGCGAGCATTTCCGCGAAGATCAGGTCTTCCGCATCGACCATTATCTCGGCAAGGAAACCGTGCAGAACCTCATGGCTCTGCGCTTTGCCAACATGCTCTACGAGCCGCTCTGGAACTCGGCCTTCGTGGACCACGTGCAGATCACGGTCGCCGAAAGCGTCGGCCTGGAAGGGCGCGCGGGCTATTACAACACCGCCGGCGCCATGCGCGACATGGTGCAGAACCACATTCTCCAGCTCGTCTGCCTCGTGGCGCTGGAGCCGCCTTCGGCTATGGACGCCGACGCGCTGCGCGACGAGAAGCTGAAAATCCTGCGCTCGCTCAAGCGCATCGACGCCAGCAACGTCGAACATGTCACCGTGCGCGGCCAGTACAAGGCCGGTGCGTCCAATGGTGGCGCGGTGAAAGGCTATCTGGAAGACCTCGGCGAGCCGACCAGCGACACCGAGACTTTCGTCGCCATTAAGGCCGAAATCAACAATTGGCGCTGGGCCGGCGTGCCCTTCTATATCCGCACGGGCAAGCGCCTGTCGGAGCGCATGAGCGAGATCGTCGTGACCTTCCGCCCGATCCCGCATTCGATCTTCGACAACGCCGCCGGTCACGTCCAACAGAACCAGCTCGTCATGCGCCTTCAGCCCAACGAAGGCGTGAAGCAATGGCTGATGATCAAGGACCCCGGCCCCGGCGGCATGCGCTTGCGCCATGTCCCGCTGGACATGACCTTCGCCGAGAGCTTCCATGTCCGCAATCCGGACGCCTATGAGCGCCTTCTCATGGACGTGATCCGGGGCAACCAGACGCTGTTCATGCGCCGCGACGAGGTCGAGGCCGCGTGGGAATGGGTCGACCCCATCCTCAAGGCCTGGGAAGAGCGCAGCATGAAGCCGCAGGGCTACACCTCGGGCACCTGGGGTCCGTCCTCCTCGATCGCTCTGATCGAGCGTGACGGGCGCACCTGGCACGAGCCGGATTGAGCGGGGCCATGACGATCAAACGTCACGACTATCCCACGCGCGACGCGCTGGCCGAGGCTTTGGCCGGCGGCATCGCGGCGGTTCTGGCCGGCGGCATCGCCACGCAGGGTTCGGCGGTTCTCGCCGTGTCCGGCGGCTCGACGCCCAAGCTCTTGTTCCGCCATCTTTCCGCGACCGACATCGACTGGTCCAAGGTCACCGTCATCCTCGTGGACGAGCGCTGGGTGCCCGAAACCTCCGATCGGTCCAACGCGGCCCTCGTGCGGGACAATCTCCTGCGCGACCGGGCGGCGGTGGCGCATCTCGAGCCCTTCTATATCGAGGGGCTGGACGCGCTGGAGGCGGTGGGCGAACTGTCGCAGAAGTTCGGCGCGTTCCAGCGCCCCTTCGACGTCGTGATCCTCGGCATGGGCACGGACGGCCACACGGCCTCCTTCTTCCCCGGCGGCAACCGTCTGGCGGCGGCGATCGACCCGGCCAACCCGGACGCGGTGATCGCCATCGAGGCGCCCGGCGCGGGCGAGCCTCGCATCACCTTGACGCTCTCCCGGCTTGCCGACGCGCGTTTCCTGGCGCTTCATATCGAGGGTGAGGAAAAGCAGGTGGTGCTGGAGCGCGCCCTGGAGAATGGCCCGGTCGAGGACATGCCGGTGCGCGCCATGCTGCGAGCGCCGCGCCAAGAGCCGATCCAGGTCTTCTGGGCTCCCTGAAGAGCCGATCCTTGCCTGGTGCGGGGTCCGCGCCGGGCCGTTCGTTCCGGGCCGACGCTTGAAACAAGCGCCGGCCCCTACCCAGTGAGGTGACGTCATGGCCGCCATTGCCCGCATCGAGGAGATCACGGCTCGTATCCGCGAGCGGTCCGCGCCGACGCGCGAGCCCTATCTCGCGCGCATCGAGGCCAAGGGCGCGGCTGGCCCCCGGCGCAACCGCTTGCATTGCGGCAATCTCGCCCATGGTTTCGCCGCCTGCGGGCCGACCGACAAGGAGCGCCTGACCGGCAGCGAGACGCTGAACCTCGGCATCATCACCGCCTATAACGACATGCTCTCGGCCCACCAGCCCTACGAGACCTACCCTGAGATGATCCGCCAGACGGCGCGAGAGATGGGCGCGACGGCGCAGGTCGCGGGGGGCGTTCCCGCCATGTGCGACGGCGTCACGCAGGGTCAGACGGGCATGGAACTGTCGCTCTTCTCGCGCGACATCATCGCCATGTCGGCCGCCGTCGGCCTCAGCCACGACATGTATGACGCCGCCGTCTATCTCGGCGTCTGCGACAAGATCGTGCCGGGCCTCGCCATCGCCGCCCTGACCTTCGGCCATCTGCCAGCGATCTTCGTGCCGGCCGGCCCGATGACGACGGGCCTGCCGAACGACGAGAAGACCCGTATCCGCCAGCTCTACGCCGAGGGCAAGGTCGGGCGCGACGCGCTGCTGGAAGCCGAGTCCAAGAGCTATCACGGGCCGGGCACCTGCACCTTCTACGGCACGGCCAATTCCAATCAGATGCTGATGGAAATCATGGGCCTGCACACGCCGGGCTCGTCCTTCGTCAATCCGGGCACGCCGCTGCGCGACGCGCTGACCCGCGAGGCGACGCGCCGTGCCCTCTCGATCACCGCGCTCGGCAATGAATACACGCCCGCCGGCCTCGTGGTGGACGAGCGCGCCGTGGTCAACGGCGTCATCGGCCTTCATGCCACCGGCGGCTCGACCAACCACACGATGCATCTCGTCGCCATCGCCGCGGCGGCCGGCATCCAGCTGACCTGGGCCGATATCTCGGAACTTTCCGACCTCACGCCGCTGCTCGCCCGCGTGTATCCGAATGGTTCGGCCGACGTGAACCATTTCCAGGCGGCCGGCGGCATGGGCTACCTGATCCAGGAACTCCTGAAACATGGCCTCCTGCATGACGACGTGCGCACGGCCTGGGGCACGGGCCTCGGTGGCTACACCGTCGAAGCGCGGCTGGGCGAGGACGGGCATTCGGTGATCCGCGTGCCGGCCCCCGAGCACAGCCACGACCCCAAGGTTCTGACGACGCCCGAGCAGCCCTTCGCGCCCAATGGCGGCTTGAAGATGCTGGACGGCAATATGGGCAAGGCCGTGATCAAGGTCTCGGCCGTGAAGCCCGAGCGCCGCGTGGTGGAAGCGCCGGCCCGCGTGTTCCACGACCAGGACGATCTCCAGCGCGCCTTCAAGGCGGGCGAGCTGACGGGCGATTTCATCGCTGTCGTGCGCTTCCAGGGGCCGAAGTCGAACGGAATGCCCGAGCTTCACAAGCTGACGCCCTCGCTCGGCGTGCTGCAGGATCGCGGGCAGAAGGTCGCGCTGGTGACGGACGGGCGCATGTCCGGGGCCTCGGGCAAGATTCCGGCCGCCATCCATGTGACGCCGGAAGCGGCCGAGGGCGGCGCGATCGGGCGCATCCGCGACGGCGACATGATCCGTCTGGACGGCGAAACCGGCGCGCTGGAAGTTCTGGTGGATGCCGCCGAATTCGGCGCACGGCCGCTCGCGGAAGCCGATCTCTCGGCCAACGAGTTCGGTCTCGGGCGCGAGCTGTTCGCCGTGTTCCGCCGCGCGGTCGGCCCGGCCGACCGGGGCGCCAGCGTTTTTTAACCGCCCCATCGGGCGTTCCCCACAAGCATCCGCCGGGCGATTTCCTCTTTCGCCGGCAATAGGCTAGACGAAGGCTCGAAGCGTCAGGCTAGGCTCTTCCGGAGCCCGCCTTACGCGCTCGGGCCTTTGTCGCGTCCGGGCATAAGAAGGCAAGGCTTGCGGGACCGGACGTGTGCGCCGCCCCGCAGGCGCGAGGCGGGAGCGATCTCCGCTTCGAGAAGAGATTGGGCTCATTCGGCATGTCGCGTTCGTCCCGCATCAAGCTCCCGCGCGGATCGCTCCGTTCGTTCGGCATCGTGCATGACGTGGTGGTGGCCGCGCTCGCCATCAGCCTCTCGCTGACGCTGGCCTTCGATTCCTACGCGCTGACCCATTCCTGGCAGATCTGGGCGATGATCGGCGGCTTCACGGCGCTCTCGGCCGCGATGTTCCCGCTCTTCTCGCTCAACAGCGGCGCGTGGCGCTATGCCTCGCTGCTCGACGTCGTGTCGATCGTGAAGGCGGCGACGGCGATCAACGTCGTCTTCCTGATCGCCAATTTCATCCTGTTCCGAGGCGAGTATTTCCCGCGTTCGGCCTTCATCATGACCTGGTTCATCATGATCGTCGGTCTCGGCGGCCCGCGCCTCGCCTACCGGCTCTACAAGGAGCGCGGCCTGTCGGAGCGCTTCTTCGAGACGGCTTCGGCGCGCGAGCGCCCGCAACATATCCTGCTCTACGGCTTTTCCGACAATGCCGATCTCTTCATTCGCAACGCGCGCCGCTCGCATCACAGCCCGCATATCGTCGGCCTGATCGATCCGCTCGCCAAGAATCGCCGCCGCCAGTTGCACGGGCTGCGCGTACTCGGCGCGCTGGACGATCTGCCCGATGTCGTGCAGCAGGCCGAGCATGGCGCGACGCCGATCACGCAGATCATCGTCACGCAGACCAACATCTCTCCCGCCGATCTCTCCCGCGTGGTGGAGAGTGCCGCCCCGTTCCAGATCGCGGTGAAGCGCCTGCCGGATATTTCCCGCGCGGGCGGCGTCGATGCCGACAAGCCGATCGAGGCTCTGCCCGTCTCGCTGGAAGACCTTCTCGGGCGCACCGAAGTCGAGCTCGACACGGCGGAAGTGGCGCGGCTCATTCGCGGCCGCTGCATCGCCGTGACCGGCGCGGGCGGCTCGATCGGCTCGGAACTCGTCAACCAGATCGCCGCCTTCGCGCCGGGGCGTCTGATCCTGGTGGATGCCAACGAGTTCAATCTTTACTCCATCGGCAAGCGCATGGAGGTCCACCACCCCAGCGTCGAGGTGGTGGAGCGGATCGTGGATGTCCGGCAGGCCGACCGCGTGTCGCGCCTCTTTGCGGAATGGCGGCCGGAGGTCATCTTTCACGCCGCCGCGCTGAAACATGTCCCGATCGTCGAGGACAATCCGCTGGAGGGGATCGAGACCAATCTCCTGGGCTCGCGCAATGTCGCGAACGCGGCGCTCAGCTGCGGCGCGACGGCCTTCGTCATGGTTTCCACCGATAAGGCGGTGAATCCGACCAATGTCATGGGCGCGACCAAGCGCGCGGCGGAAGCCTATTGCCAGGCGCTCGACCTTGCGGGCTCGGGCACACGCTTCATGACCGTGCGCTTCGGCAATGTCATGGGCTCGGCGGGTTCGGTGATCCCGCTGTTTCAGGCGCAGCTATCGCGCGGCGGGCCGCTGACCGTGACCCATCCCGACATCACGCGCTTTTTCATGACGATTCCCGAAGCCTCCCGCCTCATTCTCCACGCCGCCGGCCACGGGCTCGGCGCGGGCGCGGCCGAGGGACAGATTTTCGTTCTCGACATGGGCGAGCCCATCCGCATCACGGAACTCGCCGAGCGGCTGATCCAGCTGGCGGGCCTGCGCCCGCATGTCGATGTCGCGATCCGCTACACCGGCCTGCGCAAGGGCGAGAAGCTCTATGAGGAACTTTTCGGCGAAGGCGAAACGCGCGAGCGCACGGGCCGCGCGGGGCTTTTGATCGCCCGTTCGCGCGTCAGCGATCTCGACCTCCTGCGGCATCGCTTCGCTCAAGCTGAAGAGGCCGTGCGCGCGGGCGACGCGGCGCGAGCCGTCGCGGTTCTGCGCCAGATCGTGCCGGAGTTCACGCCCTTGTCGGAGCTTCCCCCCGCCGCCATCGAAGGCCACGCGACGCGGCGTCTGGCCTCTCTCGATGCGCCAACGCCGGCGGGAGATTGAGGCGGCTGTCAGTCGCGGCCCCCGCGTCCCGATCGGTCGGGGCGCTCGTCCCAAAGCGACGACGAAACGTGCGGGGCTGACTGCGAAGCGAGCGCCGAGCGCTTGATTCTCCAAAGGGCCGGGCAGCTCCGAAACATTCGGGATCAGTTTGCCGCGTCCCCTGCTCCGATCCTTGCCTCGCCGCTGTGCGCGGGACAGGCTCCCCTCGTCTCCCCGTCCGAACCGAAGGTGTTCGAGGCGCTTCGCGCACAGATGCTCTCGAGATCAGCGGCAGGTCTGCGAGATGCCTGCCTCGGGTCTTCCGGCAGCGTCGAAACGATCCCTACGACCCTATGCGATGACGCCCGACGATGCGCGGAAGCGCTTATCGTCGGGCGTCATTGCGGAACAGAAGGGAAGCGACGCGGAACAGGCCCTTAGGACGAGGGCTGAACCAGGAGGCTTCGACGCTGGCGCGCGGCGGTCATCGTCAGGCTGATGCGCTCGCGAGCGGTTTCCTCGACCGTGGGCGGGTTGGCGGGCTCGTTGGGCTGGGCCAGCTCGGAGAGGTCATCGAGACGCTTGGACGCTTCATCGAAGCCGGACGGGGCGGCGTCGAGACTCGGCGCGTCCAGTTCCTCGGCCGGCTGGAAGCGGCGCACGCCGGAGCGGCGAAGGCCGATGGCGCGGATCCGCTCGCGCAGTTCGGCCCGGCGGCGGTCGAGGTCGCCCTCGTTCAGGTCGAACTCCGGGTCGCTCGGCGCATGGACGGCGTGTTCGTGTTCGTCCTCGAATGCTTCGTGATCGCCCTTGAACTCGTCCTGTTCCCGCGCTGTCCGAGCCGTCTCGAATTCGGATTCATCGCCGGGTTCGTCGCCCGCATCGCGGATCGATGCGCGAGGCGCTTCATCTTCGGCATCGACTGGCGAGACGACGGACGGCTCCTGAGCGCGGCGGATCGGCTCGTGCGCTTCCGCCTCGGCGGCGGAGCCGCGCAGCGACCAGTCTGCGGCGGCGGGTATCGGGGCCTCGGCACGGCGCAGGGTGAAACCTTCGCCCAAACGCTCCGTCTCGCCCCGTTCGTCCTCCGTGCGGCGCGCGCTGCCAGCCCCGCCCCGCAGAATGGAGAGCATGGCGCCGAGCGCGGCCAGCATGATGCCGACGCCGAGCCCAGCGACACCACCGGCCGCCATGACGATGCGGCGCGACAGGCTGGAGGGCTGAAGCGGGACCGTCGCCTCGGAGATCACGCGCACATTGGCGGTGTTCAGGCTTTCCTGCTCGCTGGTCTGGCGCGTGCGCAGGAGATAGGCCTCGTAGACCGCGCGGGAGGCATCGACCTCGCGCTCCAGCTCGCGAAGCTTCACGAAGGAACTGCTGGTCTCGATCTGGCGCGAGCGCAGCGTGTCGATCTGACGGCTCAGATCGGCTTCGGTGTCGCGGGCGCGGGCAAGCTCCGTCTGCGCCGAGGCGACGATGCGGCCGAGCTCGTTCTGGATCGCGCGGCGCGCCGCCGTCACGGCTTCGTCCGCCCCGATGCGCTGGGGATGGCGGGGCCCGAGGCGCGTGGCGAGAACGGCGGCGCTCTGCGTGGCTTCGGTATAGGCCTGGCGCAGGCGTTGCAGCGTTTCGGAGTTGAGCCCTTCGGGGAAGGAGCCCTCCACCACGTCGCTGACGCTGGCGCGGCGCAGCGACTGGGCGCGCACGTCGAGCGTGGTGATCTGGGCGCGCACATCGGCCAGTTGGCTGTTGATGCGCGTGATGTAGTCGTCGTCGATCAGCCGGCCGCCGACGCCGACGAGCTTGTTGTCGGCCTTGTAGGCTTCCACCGCATCTTCGGCGGCGACGACGCGCTGGCGCAGCTCGGCAAGGCGCGAGGACAAGGCCGTGGTCGCGCGCCGCGCGAGTTCCGACTGGGCGCGGCCCTGCTCGGCGATGAAATTCTCGGTGATCAGATTGGCGAGACGCGCCGCCTTGTCGGGGTCCTCGGAGGTCACCGACAGGTTGATCACGAAACTATTGGCGTTGCGCACGGCCTTCACGTGCTTGGCGAGGTTCGCGATCGTCAAAAGCTGGCGATCGCGGATCACCGCGTCCTCGTTGGACGAGAGGAAGGCGTTCACAAGGCTGGTGACGCCCGAAAACAGGCTCTCGCGCGTGCCGTTGAACTCGGGATCGGCGGTGAGGCCTGCCTGCGAGACGACGCGCTCCAGAACCGAATTCGAGGTCATCACCGCGATCTGGCTTTCCACCAGCGCCAGCGTCCCGTCCGTGCTCATGCCCGTCTGGGACGAGGTCACGTCGTTCTGCACGATGTTGAGATCGCGCGGATCGAGCACGAGCTGGGCGATGCCGGTATAGGCTTTGGGCGTGGAATAGGCGTAGGCGCCGGCCAACCCCACGCCGAGCACGGTCGCCAGAACGATGAAGCCGCGCCGCTGCCAGATGCCGTTTGCCAGAGCGGCGGGATCGAACAGGGACGTCTGCCCGTCGGCACCCGACCGGCGCGGCCGTTCGTCCGCGAAGACGCTCTCAGCTTGGGTGTCGGAATGGAACATCCGGATGGGCCTGTTCTCAACGAGGACGGTTTGGCCAAACCTCCCCGAATATGGCAAACAAATCCTTAACACGCATCCTCAATCGTTACGAAATGGTCAGCCCGTCGCAAGTTTCTGACGTAGCGTCACATACCAGGGCTTGGGCCGTAGAGCCGCGTCGAACGGCAGGGGCCGGTTCGGCTGGCCGTCGGTGCGCGGCATGGCGTCCGGCACCCAGGTGTAGCGATCGCTGATGCCCCAGGTGATCACGGCATAAGGACGCTGACCGGCGAACAGCCCGTCCAGAAAGTCGCTGACGCTGCGCTCGGCCGCCGCGTCGATGGCGTCGGCATCGCCCCGAACCTGGAAGTCGATCACATCCAGCTCGCTTGCGAGCAGGCCGACGCCCAGCGCCTTCAAGTCGCGCCCGAAGCGCGCCAGCGCCTCGCGGTCCACCTTGATATGGCTGTAGAGATGCGCCTGAAGGCCGACCATATCGACCCGCAGGCCCTCGTCCTGCAACTGGCGCACGAGATGGAGGATCTCGGCGCGGCGCGCGTCGTAGCGCGGGCCTTCGAATTCCAGATCGTAATCGTTGATGACGAGCTTGGCGCTGGGATCCGCCCGCATGGCGGTTCGGAAGGCGAGGGAAATGTGGCGCGCCCCGAGCCGGCGCCGCCACCACGTGTCGCGCAAGGGGCCGCCGGGCTCGCGCGGGTCGTTGGCGATCACCTCGTTCACCACGTCCCAGCTGCCGAGCCGGCCCCGGTAATGCTCGGCCACGCGCTCGATATGCTCCACCAGCACCCGCTCGGCATCGGCCGGGTCGCGGATCGCCTCCAGCCAGGGCGGGTTGGTGGACCACCAGACGAAGGCATGGCCGCGCGACGACATGCCCCGCGAACGCGCCCAGTTCACCATGCGGTCGGCCGGGTCGAACCAGAATTCCGGGCGCGTCGGGCGGAGCAGGCCGAATTTCAACTCGTTGGACGGCATGAGGAGATCGCATTCGCGCTCGATCAGCGCGCGATAGTCCGCGTCGGCCCCGAAATGATCCACCTGCACCGCCGCGCCGAAGGGCACGCGCGGCGCAAAGGCACGGGCGGGGTCCGCGCCCAGCCCCATGGCGCAGGCCATCCCCGCCGCGCTCCCCGCCAGAAGCGAACGGCGCGTTAAGGGCGCGGTGCTAAGCTGGCGGGGGATCGCGTTCGGGCCTCGTGGAGCCGAATGCGGCGGCGCATCGGCGCGGTGATGGACGGCGGCTTGGCTGGTCTCGTCGGTCATGCGCTCTATCGGATGGAAGGGAGAGACGGAATGCGCGGAGCGGTCCGTGGCCTGGCTCGGATGGGTCATGCCAATCTTCACCTTCTGCGCGATTATACCAAGCTGATCGGCGGCTCGGCAGGGCGTCTGGTCCTGTCTCTCTTGTATTTCACAGCCGTTGCGAATGCATTGAGCATTGCCGGCTTCGGCCTTTTCGCCACGGCGTCGGGCACGGGCATCGTCCTGTCGCGCATTGCCGGCTTCGGCTTCGTGTCGCCGCTCTACCGCGCGGCCACGCGCAAGCCGCAACTTATCGGCACCTATTCGGCGGGCTATCTGGCGGCGCTTCTCGCCTCCTTGCCCGTGGTGGCCTTGGTGGCGCTCGGCTTCTATGGCCTCGTCTTCGAAGGCGACATGGGCCTCCTCCCCTTCGCCCTGGTGGTCGCGGCCGAAATCATCGGCTGGCGCTCGCTGGAGGTCGTGTGCATCGTCAACAACGGCATGGGGCGCTTCGGCCGCGCCTCGGTGCTGGTGATCGTCGGCTCGGCCGCCAAGGCGCTCGCCGCCCTTCTGTTCGCTCATGCCGGCCTTGCCCAGACCGATCTCCTGTCGTGGAGCGTCTTCTACTTCGCAGCCAATGCCGGGTCGGCGCTGCTGGGCATCGTGCTCTTCTATCCGCGCCAGCGGCTTCGCTGGCGTCCGGCCCTTTACCTGCGCCGCCTCGGCGACAGTCTCGCCGTCGCGGGCGCGGAGATCCTGTTCTATCTCCAATCCGAGATGGACAAGCTTCTGGTGTTGTCGCTCGGCGGGCCGGCGATCGCCGGCATCTATGCCATGCTGATGCGCCTCATCGACCTGACGGCGCTGCCGGTGCGCTCCTTCAACATGATGATCGTGCAGAAGCTGATCCGCACACCGGGGCTTCTGCAGTCTTGGCGGCGACGCTGGATGACGGAGGGCGGAATCGCGCTGGTGTCGGTCGCCGGAATGGGCGCGCTCGGGCTGATCCTTGCGGTCGCGCCGACGCTGCTCGGGCGCAATGTCGCCGACGCCGCGCCGCTCGTGCTTCTGGTGCTTCTCGTGCCGGCCTTCCGCAACCTCGTGGAATATCAAAGCGAGTTGCTCTACGCGCGGGGGCGCACGGGCATGCGCGCGGCGATCCTGGCGCTTCTGGGTCTTCTCAAGGCAGGCTTCCTGACGCTGCTCCTGCAAGGGGCGGCCACCACGCCGGACGATCAGTGGATCCTCGGGCTGAACGGTGTCTTCGCCGCGCTCTGGATCGCTTCGGCCGGGGCCACCTATATCGCGCTCGACTGGCGCAGCCGCTCGCCACGCGACGGCCCGTCCGGCGCGCCCGACATCGCAACGGCGTGATCGTGCGATCTCAGAGCCCGTCTGGAAAGTACCGGCGGAGGATCGGCGAGGGATTTTCGTCACTCACGAGGCGCCGAACGCAGTCGATGCCGGCGGCATCGGCGAGGATCGGCAACGAAGTGGGGGACGAAAAGCACCCCCGAGCCGACCCGGCGGACTTTTCGGACGAGCTCTTAGATGCCGACGACGCGCCGGATGATGGCGGGGTCCGTGCCGGTGAAGGACTGAAGTCCCAGCGCCACCTGCTCGCGCGAGAGTCCGGTCAGAAAGCGTTCGAGGCCTGCCTCATCCAGCGGCGGCCCGTCCCAGTAAACCGCGCAGAGCCGCTCGTCGGTCGCCACGTGGCGCTCCGGCCGCTCCTCCGCCTCGTCCACGAAGCGGCCATAAATCGTGCATTCCGACAGGGCGCGTGAACTGACCAGCGCCATCATGGCCGGGCGATGCGTCGTGCGGGCGATGCGGGCCAGCATGTCTCGAACCGTATCGCGACGCCAGGCGATCAGCGTGGTGATGTAGGTCGCAGCTGGAACGGGCTCGCGCGCGAGGCCCAGAAGCCGAGCCGCTCGTCGCGCCCACCGCTCATGCTCGGCCCGGCGCGCGGGCTCGACCGCCGCCAAACCCTCGGCGCGGCGATAGAAGCGCACCGCCTCGCCCTGGCGGAAATGGCCGACATCGAAGGGGCGCACGAACACGACATCGGAATCCAGGGACACCAGCACGTCTTCCGCCATGGCAGCGCCCATGGCGATGCGCCGAAGCTGCTGCACATGCCAGCCGCGCAGCGGGAGGCCGAAGGGAGACAACCAGAGCCGCCGCCGTCGATCGAGCGGATCGGGGATCGGGCGAAGCCAGACGGGCAGGATATCCCGCTCGCACACGACCCTGCGCTTGGGCCCCTCGAAGACGCGAAAGGCGGCGAGATCGGCGGCCTCGACCAGAATGTAGTGGATGGCATGGCCGGTCACGAAGCGGTCCACGCTGTCGCACAGGAGGCGACAGCGTTCCAGATCGCCGCGATAGGATGATGTCACGAGCGCGATGGAAAAGGGCATCGATCTGTCCGCGCCTGGGCTCCCCTACCGACAGGCCTCAGCCGATCGTTTCAAGGTGACATCTATCACGGCAGTGGGAGCGATCCGTCAATCGGGTGATGACGCGGGGGAAGCTCTTGAAGGATCATTCATCGATTTGCGGCAAGTTTCCCCCATGGAACCCACGCCCCTGCCCCTCGATCGCCTGCCATCCGCCGTGACGGTCGAAGCCCTGTCGCCGAATCATGGGGCGGAGCGGGATGTCGTGATCGTGGTGCCGACCTTCCGTCGGCCCGATCTCGTGCTGCGCACGCTGGCGTCGCTCCAAGCGCAGACCACACACCGCCCTTTCGCGATCGTGCTCGTGGAAAACGATTCCGAGGGGCGCGAAGGGCTGGAGGCGGCGCGCCCGCTGTTCGAAAGCGGATCGCTGACCGGCCTCGTCGTGGTGGCGCATGAGCGCGGCAATTGCTCTGCCTATAATGCCGGCTTTGCCGCCGCGCGGCGCTTCTATCCCGCGCTTCAGGTGGCACTGATCATCGACGATGACGAGGAAGCCACCCCGGACTGGATCGAGGCCCATCTAGCGGCGCTGGATCGCCTTGGCGTCGATGTCACCGGCGCGCCGCAGATTCCCGTGTTCGAGGATGCCGCCAAGCAAAGGCTGGCGGAGCATCCCGTGTTTCGCCCGCCCTTCGAGGCGAGCGGGCCGGTGCCGACGCTGGTGTCGTCGGGCAATGTCGCGATTCGCGCGAGCGTTCTGGAGCGCATGGGCGAGCCCCTGTTCGACCCGCGCTTCAACTTCACGGGCGGCGGCGACGCCGATCTCTTCTCACGCTGCCGCGAAGCGGGCTTCCGCTTCGGCTGGTGCCGCGAGGCCGCGGTGCGGGAGGTCGTTCCGAAGCGGCGCACGGAGTTTTCCTGGATCAACGCTCGCTCGCTGCGCAACGGCGCGCTCTCGACGCTGGTGCAGCGCGGGCGCGACGGGCGCGCGCGAACGCTCGCCAAGAGCCTGGCCCTCGCGCTCGCCGCCCCGCCGCGCTCGGTGGCGCTGGCGCTGCGCTCGCGCTCGATCCTGATCGGCCTCTACCACATCCAGATCGCGCTCGGCCGGCTTCAGGGCGAGTTCGGCCGGGTGGGGGAGCAGTATCGCAAGCCAGAAAGCAACTGAAACCGCGCTGGATTTCAGTCTCGGCCGTCGCACTTTGCCGCGCAATGCCCTAGCTCCTATGCGGCAGAGCAATGAGGAGCAGCAGTCGCAATGGACCTTCTTCGATTGATGGCGCTCGATCGGGGCGATCTCGACATCGTGTCGGCCCATGTGCAGGACGCCGTGATTCGGCTCGGCGACATCAGCTTCTCGGCCGCGCGCCGGCAGTTCACCCTGCCGATGAACCGCTTCGTCTGGGAAAAGGCGCCGCCTCGTCGCGGCCTGTTTCGCCGGAAGGGCGAATACGAGCGTCGGCGCAGTGTCCTGCATTTCGACCGCGTGACATCGGTCAAGCGCAGCGGCTTCGCACAGGGTGACGAGGACGCCGTGCTGGCGCTTCTCGCCATTCGTTGGAGCGTGACGGACGACCCTTCGGGCACGATCGACCTTGTGTTCGCGGGCGGTGCCGCGATAAGGCTCGATGTCGAATGTATCGAAGCGCAGCTGACCGATCTCGGCGCCGCCTGGAGCACCCCGTCGCGGCCCGACCACGACAAGGGCTGACACGGGCGACGGGAGCGGACGGCGCGCCGGGAAAGAGGGCCTGACGTGCCGCAACGGCTCCATATCAGCGAACCGGATTTCGAACCGCGTTTCCGCGCGCTTCTGGCCGCCAAGCGCGAGGCCTCGGTGGATGTCGAGGCCACCGTGCGCGAGATCGTGTCGGACGTGCGCCGGCGCGGCGACGCGGCGCTGATCGAGCTGACCGCGCGCTTCGACCATCTGGAACTGACGCCCGAGACGCTGCGCGTGCCGGAGAGCGAGATCGAGGCCGCGCTGGAGGCGACGCCGCCCGAAACGCGCGCCGCACTGGACCTCGCCCATCGCCGCATCGAAAGCCACCATATCCGGCAAATGCCGAAGGACGACCGCTACACGGACGCGATCGGCGCCGAGCTCGGCTCGCGCTGGACGGCGGTGGAATCGGTCGGCCTTTATGTGCCGGGCGGGGCGGCGAGCTATCCTTCCTCCGTTCTGATGAACGCCGTGCCGGCCAAGGTGGCGGGCGTCGAGCGCATCGCCATGGTCGTGCCGGCCATGCGCGGCGCGCTCAACCCGCTGGTGCTGGCCGCCGCGCGCATCGCAGGCGTGTCCGAGATCTACCGCGTCGGCGGGGCGCAGGCCGTCGCGGCGCTGGCCTATGGCACGGAAAGCATTCGCCCCGTCGCCAAGATCGTCGGCCCTGGCAATGCCTATGTGGCAAGCGCCAAGCGGCAGGTCTTCGGCACGGTCGGCATCGACATGATCGCCGGTCCGTCCGAAGTGCTCGTGATCGCCGATGCCGACAACGACCCGGACTGGCTGGCCGCCGATCTTCTGGCCCAGGCCGAGCACGACCGGGCGGCGCAGTCGATCCTGCTCACCGATAGCGAAGACCTCGCCGCCCGCGTGGAAGCGGCCGTGGAGCGACAGCTTCAAACGCTCTCGCGCTCCGAAACCGCCAGCGCGAGCTGGGCCGAGTTCGGCGCGGTGATCGTGGTGGACAATCTTCTGCGCGACGCCCCACCCCTTGCCGACCGCATCGCCGCCGAGCATCTGGAAATCGCAACCGACGACCCGGACGCGCTGTTTGCCCGCATCCGCAATGCCGGCGCCGTGTTCCTCGGCCGCCACACGCCCGAAGTCATCGGTGATTATGTCGGCGGATCGAACCATGTTCTGCCGACGGCGCGCTCGGCGCGCTTCTCCTCCGGCCTTTCGGTGCTCGATTTCGTGAAGCGCACCTCGATCCTCAAGCTTTCGGCCGAGGCGCTGCGCGAACTCGGCCCCTCGGCCATCGAACTTGCCCGCGTCGAAGGACTCGACGCGCATGGGCGATCCGTCGCCATCCGGCTCAATCTCTAGAGGACCTCATGGAGCGCGGACGCCTGGTTTCGATCGACCTCGATGAATCGATCGGGCGCGCGGCGCCCGATGTGGAGCATGATCGCGCCGTCGCGATCGTGGACCTGATCGAGGAGAACCTCTTCGACCTCGAAGGTCATCCCGGCGGACGCTTTCGGCTGAAGCTCGCGCTGGCCGACCGCCGCCTCGTCTTCGACGTCACGGACGAGGGCGGCCAGCCATTGGCCGTTCACATTCTCTCGCTGACACCCTTCCGTCGCGTCATCCGGGACTATTTCCTGATCTGCGACAGCTATCACGAGGCGATCCGCACGGCGACGCCCTCGCAGATCGAGGCGATCGACATGGGCCGGCGGGGCATACACAATGACGGATCGGACCTCCTGCGCGAGCGGCTGAAGGGCAAGATCGAACTGGACAAGGACACGGCGCGGCGTCTCTTCACGCTGATCTGCGTTCTGCATCGGCGCACGTGAGGGAGGCCAGCGGGTTGAACGCCGAGACCATCACACACCGGGAGGCATACACGGCATGAGCGCTCCCTCCCCCGCTCGCAAGGTCGATTCCATCCTTTTCGTCTGCGGCGCGAACTCGATCCGCTCGCCCATGGCCGAAGCCATCGCCCGATCCGTGCTACCGCCCTCCATCTATATCGCCTCGGTCGGCGTGAAGGACGGCGAGCGCGATCCGTTCGTGGACGTGATCCTGGCCGAGCAGGGCCTGTCGCTCGGCGATCGCAAGCCGCAGAAATGGGAGAATCTGGGGGACGGCTATTTCGACCTCGTCATCACCCTGTCGCCCGAGGCCCATCACGCCGCCATGAGCGCGACCGGGGCGGATGCCACGGCCGTGGAATTCTGGCCGATGCCCGACCCGTCCGTCGTCAACGGCAGCCGGGGACAGATTCTCGACGCCTATCGCGACGTCTTCCGACGAATCCAGACCAAGCTGACCGAGCTGCGCGACCGGGGCTGAGGCAGCCCCGGCCTCTGATCGTCAGTGCGCATCCACCTTCACGCTGGCGGAGGGACGGCGGATCATGACGGTCAGAAAGCAGAGCGCAACGAACAACCCCGTCAGCATCACGAACACGTCCGAAAAGGCCATGACGCTCGCCTCGCGGTGAATGAGGCCGCTCATCTGCTTGAGCGCGACATTGGCCCCGTCGAGACCGGCCGCGTTGAAGCTGGAGGCCATGTCGTTCAGCCGGTCTTCAGCGACCTGGCTGCCCCAGCGCACGCGCTCGGCCAAGCGATCATAGTGCAGGACCGTGCGGTCGTTGATCATCGTGTTGATGATGGCAAGACCCACCGCGCCGCCGAGATTGCGCGTCAGATTGTAGAGGCCGGACGCGCCCTTCATCTTCTGCGGCGGCAGGGTTCCGAGCGCGATATTGTTGATCGGCACCATGGCCATCATCAGCCCGAAGCCGCGCAGCAATTGCGGGATCAGAAGCTCGTAGAAGTCCCAGTCATGCGTCAGCCCGCTCATCAGCCAGGTGCCGAGGCCGAAGGCCGAGAAGCCCATGGCCATCATGACGCGCGGATCGAGCTTGGAAGACAGTTTTCCCGAGAGCGGCGCGGTGAAGAACATCGCCAGACCCGAGACGAACATGGTCTCGCCGATCATCAGCGAATCATAGCCCCGGATGCGGCCGAGATAGACCGGGTAGAGATAGGTCAGGCCATAAAGCCCGACGCCCATGATGAAGGAGAAGAGCGAGCCGAAGGCGAAATTGCGGTTGGTGAAGGCCGTGAGATCAACGATCGGCTCCTTGGCGGTGAAAGCGCGGTAGAGAAACAGCCCCGCGCCGACCACGAGGATCACGCTCATGACGACGATGGTCTTGCTTTCGAACCAGTCGTCCAGCGGGCCTTCTTCCAGCACATATTCGAGCGAGCCGAGAAAGGCCGCCATGCCGAGCAGGCCGAACCAGTCGAACTTGGAAAAGAGGGACCATTCCGGCTTGTCGAAATCCACGAGGTTCCAGACCGCCAGCGTCACGAGGATGCCGAAGGGCACGTTGACCAGAAACAGCCAGTGCCAGGACAGGGCATGGCTGAGATAGCCGCCGACCGTCGGGCCGATGGTGGGAGCCAGCGTCGCCACGAGGCCGATCATGGGCGAGACCACGACGCGCTTGGAGGGGGGGAAGATGGTGAAGGCGGCCGCGAAGACGCTCGGGATCATGCCGCCGCCGATGAAGCCCTGGATGGCGCGGTAGAAGATCATCTGATCGATATTGGTGGCCGTCGCGCAGAGCGCCGAGGACAGCGTGAAGCCCGCCGCCGCCAGCGTGAAGAGGATGCGCGTCGACATCATGCGGGCCAGAAAGCCCGATAGCGGGATCATCACCACTTCGGCGATCAGATAGGCCGTCTGCACCCAGGCGATCTCGTCGGTCGAGGCGGATAGGCCGGCCTGGATTTCCGCAAGCGATGCCGAGACGATCTGAATGTCGAGGATCGCCATGAACATACCGAAGACCATGGCCATGAAGGCCAGCATTCGGCGCATGGGAATCGTGTCGCCGCCGCCCGATGTCGGCGCGGCGGGGCGGGCAGGCAGTTTGGAATCGGCTGTGACGGAGGACATGGGGCTTGGCTCCCGCCGAGCATCTCGCCCGGCCACGGAAACGAACAGGCGTCGGCGCGCGAAGGGGCGCGGCGGCGGAGACAAGGGCATGGTGCCCGTGGGAGCGCATCGGCTTCCACAGGCAAGGGCATCGCATCATGGGGACCGGAGGCGGGTCTCCCCACCTCTAGCCTTCCGTTTTACTTCGCCTCGGCGCTCTTGACCGCGCCCGGCGCGGTGCGCGTATCGACCGCGACCGTCACCGAGAGGCCGGGGCGCAGGAGGCTCGCCTGCTCGTCCGCGCGGTCGATCTCGATGCGCACGGGAACGCGCTGCACGATCTTGGTGAAATTGCCCGTCGCGTTGTCGGCTGGCAGCAGCGAGAAGACCGAACCGGAAGCGGGCGAAAGGGAGACGACCTTACCCTCGACCTCGACGCCCGGCATGGCGTCGACTTCGATGCGCACCTTTTCGCCGAGCGCAATCTGGTGGAGCTGCGTTTCCTTGAAGTTCGCGTCCACATAGACCTGATCGAGCGGGACGATGGCCGCCAGACGACGCCCCGGCGACACGAGATCGCCCGGCTGGGCCGAGAGATTGCCGACGACGCCGTCATAGGGCGCGCGGATCGTCGTGAAGGACAGATCGCGCTCGGCCTGATCATGGGCCACCTCAAGGCTCGGCAATGCCGCCTCGGCCTCGGTGATCTGCGCGTCGAACACCGCGACATTGGCCTTGGCGGCCGAGAGCGAGGCGTCCGCGCCGGCCAGCTTGGCGTCGGCCTGCGCTTTGGCCGAGCGGGCCTGATCGAGCGGGGCCTGGGCCGAGGTGCCGGAGCGTACCAGATCGCTGGCGCGGCGCAGGTCGAGATCGGACTGATTGACCGCCGCGACAGCCGCTTCGCGATTGGCTTCGGCTTCGGCCACCTGCTGCACGGCCGCGGCCTGCTGCGCCTTGATGCGGGTGATCGTCGCGTTCTGCGCGGCGATCTTGGCTTCGGTGGAGCGCAGCGCCAGCGCGTAGTCGCCGCCATCGATCACGATGATCGGGTCGCCCGCCTTCACGCTCTGATTCTCGGTGACGGGAACGGACTGGATATAGCCGGTGACCTTGGGCGAGAGGATCGCCATATCGGCGCCGACATAGGCGTCGTCGGTCGTCACCATGAAGCGTCCGTTCATCCACCATTGATGGCCGTACCAAGCGCCGCCGCCGATCGCGCCCAGAAGCAGCGCGCCGAAGATGAGCTTCTTCAGGCCACCTTTCTTCTTGGGCTGCGCGGCGGCAGGTTTGGCCTCTGCGGCCTGCGCGGGCGCGGCGTCGTTCTTGCGGCCGACGATTTCCAGCTTGGGAGCGTCGGTGCGGGCCGGCCGGTCGGTCGGGGCGCGTTCCGTCGCGTCGGGCGCGTCAGTGGCGGACTTGGTCATCTTTGAAACCCCAATCGAACCGAACCGTTCGGTTCGACGTTGACATAACCGTGATCCATAGGCATTTCAAGCTGGCAGGCGGGTTGCTCTTCAAAATAATCCGTCACGCTTAAAATACCGCGAAGGACCGCTCTCATGAGCCTCGCCGCTTCTCCGTCGACCCATCAGGCCGATGGCCGCTGCCCCGCCGGCGAAGATCCCGCCAAGCGGCGGCAGATCCTTGAAGGCGCGCGCCGCGCCTTCGTGCGCATGGGCTTCGACGCGGCCTCGATGAACGATGTCACGCGCGAATCGGGCGTGTCGAAATCGACGCTCTACGTTTATTTCCGCTCCAAGGAGGAGCTGTTCGCCGCTCTGATCGATCAGGAGCGCGACCGCTATTTCTCGGAAGTCGAAGCGCTTCTGGTGGAAACCGAGCATCCGGCCGATACGCTGACGCGCTTCGGCACGCGGCTCGCCGAGATTGTCTTGTGTGCGGAGGCCATGCACGCCAAGCGCACGGTGATCGCCGTCGCCAGCCGAATGCCCCAGCTCGGGCGCGATTTCTACCGTCACGGCCCGCAGCGCGGCCATGCCTTGCTGACCGCCTATCTCGACCGCGCCTGCGAGGCCGGAACGCTGCGGATCGAGGACACCGCCATGGCGGCCGCGCAATTCATAGAGCTCGCCACCGCCGGCCTTCTGCGCCGGCGCTTCTTCGACGACCAAGCGCCCGACCCGACGCCGGACGAAATCCGGCAGGTGGTCGCCTCCGGCGTCCGGCTGTTCATGGCCGGCTACGGCGTGGAAGCTTGAGGATGGCGGGTCGGCGCAAACGCATTAAGACCAAGGTGATCGGCCTCGCCTTCCAGGACGGGCGCCTTCTGGCCTTTGAGGTGACGGACGATCTGGGGCGTCTGCGCGGCGTGCGCCCGCTCGGCGGCTCCATCGAATATGGCGAAACGCGCGAGGACGCACTCGCCCGCGAGTTCCGAGAGGAACTCGATACCCGCATCGAGATCACCGGGGACTGGACGGTTTTTGAGAGTCTCTACGAGAAGGATGGCGAGACCCGCCACGAATTCCTGTTTGCCGCGCCGATCCGGCTTCTCGACTGCAACATTCCGACCGATGGCGGCGTCATCTATCCCGAGGGGGACGGGACGCTCTGCACCGCCCGCTGGTTCGAAATCGAGGCTTTGGCGCGCGGCGAGCCCAGGCTCTTTCCGGGCGCGCTCCTGCCGTTTCTGATGAACAACCCCTTCGGCTAGGGGTCAGCCGTTCAACGCGAAATTCGCGATCTCGGACTGGATGTCATCCATGCCGAAGCCCTTTTCCGACGAAGTGGAGATGATCGTCGGATAGGCCGCGGGGCGCTTGCGGATCAGTTCGCGCGTGGCCGCTTCCAGCTTCGGCAGCGCGAGAGCGGAAATCTTGTCGGCTTTGGTCAGGACGATCTGATAGGAGACGGCCGCCTTGTCGAGCAGCGACATGACTTCCAGATCGTTCTTTTTGATGCCATGGCGCGAGTCGATCAGCACGAAGACGCGCTTGAGCGTCGCACGCCCGCGCAGATAATCGAAGACGAGCTTGGTCCAGGCATCGACCTGTTCCTTGGGTGCCTTGGCATAGCCGTAGCCGGGCATGTCCACGATGGCGATGGGCGGCAGGTCCGCCCCCTCCCCCGAGTAGCCGTCCGGCACGAAATAGTTGAGCTCCTGCGTGCGGCCCGGCGTGTTGGACGTGCGCGCCAAGCCCTTCTGGCCGACGATGCCGTTGATCAGCGACGACTTGCCGACATTGGAACGCCCGGCGAAGGCGACCTCGGGGGGGCCTTCGGGCGGCAGAAACTTCATGGCCGGCACGCCGCGGATGAAGACCCAGGGGCGCGCGAAGAACAGGCGCTGGTCTTCGTTCGGCTGATGGGTGTCGCTTGCGTGTGTCTCGCTCATTCGGCTCGCTCCAGGGCGTCGATGTCGGCGCCGCGAATGGCTGCCAGATGTTTCGTGATGCGCTCGACCGGCCAGTTCCACCAGGCGACGCGCAGAAGGCGCTCCACGAGTTCAGGCTCGAAGCGACGGCGGCGCTCCACCGCCGGATTTCCCGCGACGATGGCATAAGGCGCGACATCGCGCGTCACCACGCTGAAGGCGCCGATGATCGCGCCGTCGCCGATCGTGACGCCCGGCATGATCACCGCTTCCGCGCCGATCCAGACATCGTTGCCGATCACCGTGTCGCCGCGCAGGCCGGCGGTGATAGTGGCGATGTCGAAACCCTCCTCCCATCCGTTCCCGAAAATGTTGAACGGATAGGTGGAGAAGCCGGTCATGGCGTGGTTCGCGCCGTTCATGATGAAGCGCGCGCCGGTGGCGATGGCGCAGAAGCGCCCGATGCGCAGCTTGTCGCCCAGAAAATCGTAATGGTGCAGCACGTTGCGCGAGGCAAAGAGCAGCGCGTTCTCGGGGTCGTCGTAATAGGTGTAGTCGCCGATCTCGATCTTGGGATCGGTAACCACGTTTTTCAGGAACACCATCCGCTGGTGCGCGGGCGCGGGATGGATCGCCAGGGGGTCGGGACCGGACAGCATGGGTCCTGCCTATCATAGCGGCAGGCACCCGGTCCAATCCGCCTCGTGAAAAAGCCGCCGGCGTGGCCGGCGGCTTGCTTGCTCTTCTTGTCTCGCGCTGGAGACGTCAGGCTTTTTTCTTGCGGAACATGCCGGAGAGATTGTCCCAGAGTTCGATCTTCGCGCCGTGGCGCTTCATGATGATCGACTGCTGGGTGATCGAGAGCGTGTTGTTCCAGGTCCAGTAGATCACGAGGCCGGCCGGGAAGGAGGCCATCATGAAGGTGAAGATGACAGGCATCCAGGTGAACACCATCTGCTGGGCCGGGTCCGGCGGCGTCGGGTTCAGGCGCATCTGGATGAACATCGTGATGCCCATCAGCATCGGCCAGACGCCGACCATGAGAAGATGCGGCAAGGTGATCGGGATCAGGCCGAACAGGTTGAAGAGGCTCGTCGGATCGGGCGCGGCGAGATCGTGGATCCAGCCGAAGAAGGGCGCGTGCCGCATCTCGATCGTGATGTAGAGCACCTTGTAGAGCGCGAAGAACACGGGGATCTGGACCAGAACCGGCCAGCAACCTGCCGCTGGGTTGATCTTCTCCTCCTTATAGATGCGCATCATCTCCTGCTGCTGCTTGGCGCGGTCGTCGGCATATTTCTCGCGCAGCTCGGTGAGCTTGGGCTGCACGGTCTTCATCTTGGCCATCGACTTGTAGCTCTTCGACGCCAGAGGGAAGAAGAAGAGCTTGAGGATCACGGTGATGAGGAGGATCGCGACGCCGAAATTGCCCGTCAGCGTGTAGAGATGGTCGATCGCCCAGAACATGGGCTTAGTGATGAAGTAGAACCAGCCCCAGTCGATCAACTGGCCGAACTGGCGAATGCCAAGATCATGCTCGTAGCCGTTGATGACGTCCACGACCTTGGCACCCGCGAAGACACGCGACGAAGTGCTGACCGTCGCGCCCGGCTCGATCGTCACCGGCTGTTCGAGATAGTCGGACTGGTAGTAGGAACGGCCGTCGGCCGAGTAGCGGAAATGGGGCTGGAACGTGCCGTCGTTCTGCGGCGGAATCAGCGCGGTCGCCCAGTATTTGTCGGTGATGCCGAGCCAGCCGTTCGAAGCGGAGGGCGGATTGGTCTCCTTCTCCTCTTCGATATTGTGATACTTCACCTCGTGCAGGCCATCATCGCCGAAGACGCCGAGCAGCCCTTCGAACAGGACATAGGCGGAGGCGACCTCAGGCTTGGAGAAGCGCACGACGCGGCCATAGGACGAAACCGCGACCGGCGCGCCGCTCGTGTTCGCCACCCGATCCTCGATGGTGAACATGAACTTGTTGTCCACCGAGATGGTGCGCGTGAAGGTGAGGCCCTGGCCGTTGGTCGCCGTCAGCGTGACCGGCGTTGCGGGCGTCAGCGTCTGGCCGGGCGTCGCCGTCCAGAGCGTCTGCGGCCCGGGCAGCGCGCCGACATTCTGACCGGTATAGCCGAGCTCAGCGAAATAGGCGTCCTTGCCGATCGTCTCGGGCGACAGGAGCACGATGGTCGGAGAGGAATCGCTGACCGTCTCGTGATAGCCCTTGAGGCGCAGATCATCGAGCCGCGCGCCCTGAAGGTTGATCGAGCCCGAAACGGAGGGCGTGTCGATCGGAATGCGGGGATTGGCCGCCAGCGCCGTGTCGCGCGTCTGGCCTGTCACCTCGGGCGATTGCGAGGTGGGCACCACGCTTTCGCGCCCGGCGGGTGAGACGGCAGGGTCCTGCGCCGTTCCGGCCGGAGTCGTCGGCGTCTGGAGCGTCGCCTGCTGCGACTGCTCCAATTGACGCTGCGCCTCCGAGCGCGGACTGATGACGAAGAACTGCCACCCGATCAATACGGCGATCGAAAGCGCCATGGCGATCAGGAAATTGCGGCTGTTTTCCATTATTCACTTCCCGAAGGGGGCTTTTGCGACGTCCGCTCCGCTGCCTTGACCTTCGAGACACGTCGCGACAATTCGCCGGTCAGCGTTTCGAAAGGCAGCGAGAGAAGATCGCGGCGGGCGACGATCACATAATCGAAGCCCGTCGCCATGTCAGCCCCGCAACGGGTTCGGATCGCCTCGCGCAGGCGGCGGCGGATCCGGTTGCGCTCGACGGCATTGCCGACCTTGCGCGTCACGGTCAGGCCGTAGCGCGGCGGCGCGCCATCGGCCCGGTCCAGAGCTTCGATCAAAAAGAAAGGGCCGTTCAATCGACGGCCCTTGCGCACCGCTAGAAATTCGGCGCGCGTCTTCAAACGGCTGGCGATGGGACTATCCCTCGCGGGCCTGATCGGCCGCTTAGGCCGAAAGGCGCTTGCGGCCGCGGGCGCGGCGAGCCGCGATCACATTGCGTCCGCCGACGGTCGCCATACGGGCACGGAAGCCGTGGCGACGCTTGCGGACGAGCTTGGAGGGTTGGTAAGTGCGCTTCATCGTCAATATCCCGCGTCGTGCGGGCCTCTGGCAACGTCAATGGTTCAAGATCTGTCGAACGCGCAAGATGGCCGGCAAAGGCAAACCTTCGCGGCTCAGCATTCGGTCTTCGGCCGGCCTTGTGCGGCAGATGGGGCGCAAAGTCAATCCGCAGCCGGGCTCTCGCCGCCGCTTTAACGTTCAACGTTAGCGAGGCTCGCCGACAGTTCGGTGACGATCCGGCGCGAAATCCCTGGGGATCATCGATTCCGCACGGTTTCGTGACATTCGCGCCCGGCCATTCTAAACGGAAGGTAAGAGTAGCGTCAGCGATGGCGCAAGACGAAGGCAGCTCAAGCGGATCATGATCGATCGCGTCGATAAAGCGGACATGGCGCCTTTGGAGCGCCCGCGCTGGCGCCATCGCCTGTCGGTGCGCCTGTTCGCCGTCACCGCCCTCGCCGTGATGGCGGCGGAAGTTCTGATCTTCGTGCCCTCCATCGCGCGCTTCCGGCAGGAATGGCTGGAGGCGAAGCTCGAAACCGTCTCGGTCGCCTCGCTCGTCGCGCAATTCGGCGATGCGGGCCTTCTCCTGACGCCAGAACAAGAAGCCGACCTTCTCGAAGCGCTCGACGCGCGGCTCGTCGCGATCAGGCGGCCGGGCGAGACGAAGCTTCTCGCGCGCGCCAGCGATCTCGGCCCGGTCAGCCGCACGGTCGATCTTCGCGAGGAAGACGCTTCGTCCTCGATCGGCATGAGCTTCGAAGCCCTCGTGTCGGGCGGCAACCGCCTCATTCGCCTGATCGGCCCGATCGGCGACGGCAGCATGTCCGGCGAAATCGTGATCAACGAGCGCCCGCTGCATCACGCCATGCTGGTTTATTCGCGCAACATATTCCTTCTCTCGCTCTCCATCGCGAGTTTCGTGGGCGCGCTGGTGTTCGGCGCATTGAACTATTCGCTGTTGCGGCCCATCCGGCGCATGGTAGCCGCCATGCAGCGCTTCGGGCGAATGCCCGAAGACCCAGAGCGCGTCATCCGCCCCGGCGCGCGGGAGGACGAGATCGGCATTGCCGAAACGGAGCTGGCCGCCATGCAGGCCACGCTCGCGCGCACGCTGCGCGAACAACGCCATCTCGCCGATCTCGGCCTCGCCGTCTCCAAGATCAATCACGATCTGCGCAATATTCTCGCCTCCGCGCAGCTGATTTCCGATCGCCTCTCGACCCTGCCCGACGCGCAGGTCCAGCGATTCGCCCCTGCCCTCATCCGCTCGCTGGATCGCGCCCTCGACTACACGCAGTCGGTTCTGGCCTATGGTCGCGCCTCGGAAAGCCAGCCCAAGCGTCGGCGCGTTCACCTGCGTCTGCTGGTCGGCGAAGTTCTGGACAGCCAGAGCCTGTCGCCCGAGCGCCCGGTGGATCTCGTCAACGGCGTGCCCGACGATCTGGAACTCGACCTCGACCCCGAGCAGTTCTTCCGCGTTCTGTCGAACCTCGTGCGCAATGCCATCCAGTCGATCGACAGCGACGAGGCGGAGGCCGTGGTGCGCCGCGTCACCGTCTCAGCCACGGCCCTTCCCGATGGTGATCGCATCGTCGTCGAGGACACGGGGCCGGGGGTGAGCGCGCGGGCGCGCGAAAACCTGTTCCAGGCGTTTCGTGGATCGACCCGTGCCGGCGGCACGGGGCTTGGCCTCGCCATCGCGGCCGAGATCGTCCAGGCGCATGGGGGCACGATCCGTCTCTCGGACGACGCGACCGCTGGCGCGCGATTCGAGATCGACCTACCCCGCAGCTTTGCCTGAAGAATTCCGATCTTCTCATAATCTCAGACACTTGCAGAGATTTTTCGCATTCTTCCGACAACGCGCTTGCAATCCGCCGAGGTGCGGGGTACCAAGCGCTCACGAACGGCAGAGGCCAACGCCTCTCCCGCTTCATCGGCGCCCGTAGCTCAGCTGGATAGAGCACCAGACTACGAATCTGGGGGTCAGAGGTTCGAATCCTTTCGGGCGCGCCATTTCAGTACAGAACTGCGAACCGCAAAAGCCGCCGTTTCCCCGCTCGAAGCGGCGACGAGGGTTTGAAGCAGGTCCGACTTCCTCCCCATAATGCGAACCTCGTCATCGGCGACCTCGACGCGCTGGGCGAAGGCGCGCAGGTGATCCCGCAGATAGCCGCCTCCTTCGATCCGCAAGCTGCTGCGCGCGGCTTGCGAAAGGGCGTCGATCATGTCCGGCGTCACGGCCAGGTCGCCGGAGCCGTCGAGCGTCATCCGTATCCGCTCGGCGTCGGCCGTGGCCTGGTCGCGGATCGCTTTCAGATTGGCGATCCGGTCTTTCAGCCCCGCATCGTCGAGTTCGGCGACGCCTGATTCGATCGCGTCGTAGAGCCGGTTGAGGCGCTGGTCAGTTTCGGTGATCCGCCGGTTCAGCTCCGCCAGATGCTCGCGGCGGCGCTCCGCCCGCTCCTGCCGGCGGTCGAGAAGGCTCGACAGGATCGTCTCCAGCCGTTTCGGTTGGAGAAGGCGCTCTTCGAGATGGCCCGCGACCAGATGGTCGAGCTTGTCCATTCGGATCGAACGGCCTTCGCAACCGGTCTTGCCCTGCCGCGCCTTGGTCGAACAGGTATAGTATGTGTACTGCCCCCCATTGCCCCTGCCGGTGCGAAGGGTCATAGCGCCGCCGCACTTCGCGCAGAAGCAGATGCTCGTCAGCAGCGTCGGCCCGCTCGACACCCGTGCGGGCACCACCATCGGATTGCGGGATTTGAGACGCGCCTGAACGGCGTCGAACGTCTCCTGCTCGATCAGCGGCGGCACCGCCATGACCGCCACTTCACTCTCCGGCTTCTTCTCGCGATCCTTATGCGAGCGCGTGTTGAACCGATGCTCGCCGATATAGGTCGTGCGGGTCAGGATCGCGTGGATTTGCGCCAGGCCCTACTTCCCGCCGTCACGGGTGAACATGCGGCGCTCGTTGAGATAGGTCGCGATGGCGTTGACGCCCTTCGGCCCGGACGTGCCGTCGCCTTCGAGAAACAGGCGGCAGATGAGCCTAACCGTTTCCGCGTGAAGCGGATCGATCTCCAGCTTCTTCTTGATCTTCGACCCACGCTGTTCAGCCGCGACGATGCGATAGCCGATGGGTGGCCCGCGCGCCGTTCCAGAAGCCCTGACGGGCGTTCTCGTTCATGGCGCGCAAAACGTGCTTGGCGTTCTCCTTCGACTGATACTCGTCAAACAGGGCCATGATCTGGCGCATCATGACGTGCATGGGATCGTCGCCCATCTCCTGCGTGATCGAGACGAGCTTGACGCCGTTCTTCGCCAGCTTGCGAACGTAGAACTCCAGTTCGAAATGATCGCGGAAGAAGCGGCTGAACGAGTGGACCACGACGACATCGAACGGTGCGGGCTTCGACGTGCCGGCCTCGATCATCCGTTGAAACTCGGGGCGGCGATCGTTGGTGGCGGACGCGCCGGCCTCCACGAAGGTTTCGACGAGCTGATAGCCCCGTGCGGCGCAATAGGTTTCGCCCTGCTTGCGCTGATCGGGGATCGACACGTCATGCTCGGCTTGCCGCGTGGTCGAGACGCGCAGATAGAGGGCGGCGCGCTGCGCCACGTTCAGGTTCTGAACGTTCATGCGTGGCCTCCCTTCGCTTCGCTCTGATGCAGCAGCGGTAATTCCAGCGTCACGCGGTCATGCAGCACCTTCGGCACCAGCTTTCGGCCCTGGCCCGGCTCCATGCGGACAAGCCCGTAGGTCGCCATCGTCTTGAGGGTTCGCGACAGACTGGGCTTTGTCCGTCCGGTGATCTGCGACAGCTCCTCCAGCGAGGCGGGAGCCTGGTCGTGGATGACGCGCAGCAGTTCGCGGTTTCCGCTGGACAGGATTTGCGCGAAGGATTCTGTTGAGGTGAACCAGACCTTGGGATCGTCCGGTGCAGGCTTTTCCTCGCCCTTCGCGATCCGCATCGTGCGGGCCTTCATTTCCTCGTAGTCGGCGATCCCGACTTTCAATGTGGTCATAACACGCCCCGCTCCTTCAATACCGCGTCCACCGCCTGCCAGAAGTCGGCCAGCAACGTGGCCGCGTCTTCCCAGGCATAAGGCTTCACGGTCTGGAGACGGTGGCGATGGTCCATCGGTTCGCCGCGCCTACCCCGACCGACCGGATGGGCGTTATCGAAACCGACCAGCCGTTCGCCCGAAGGCCCGTGAAGCGTGAGCGAGTAGTCGAGGCCGTGCGACTTTTCCGGCGACGCCGGAACGCGGGTGACGATGAACTTCACCCAATGACCGCCCTCGGGATCGACGACGAGCACTTGACCGTCGAGGTCGAGAAGCATGTCGAGGCTCGGATCACGATCCTCACTCACGACTTATTGTTACCATCAGATGGTAACGAATGCAAGGCGGGTTCATCGACCTTCGGTGCTGCGACCGGGTGGAAGAGCCGATCGAGAACGTCGCCGAAATAGCGTTCGAAAATATCGACTTCGGCTACCGTGACCGGAACGCGCTCGGGCCAATCGTCGGAGATGGACAGTTTCTCGATGTCCGATGCGTCCAGCGATGGGTTGCGCCGCTGTCGCGCTGGGTCGTCGTGATAGTCGTAAAGGTCGTCGGGGAGCGCCCTTGGCGCTGCATGGCGGGGCCGCCCTCTTGGAGCGCGGCGTCTTTGCGCGGGCATGGAACCCTCCGTGGTTCGCGGCTGGGTTCCGGGCACTCGTGTGGCCCGGAATTAGGCGAACTCTGGAGTGTGATTGGCGGCCTGTAGCGTGCCGCATTCGCGCTCACGCGGTCGCGGCACCCCTGCTGGAATAGGCAGAAGCCAACGTCCTTAGCGTGATTTCGCAGCGCAACCGGCCTAGCATCGACAATCCATCATCGCCAAAAAGGCTTGCGGCTTTCCCGAATTGCCGTGCTACGCGTGATCACAAGATCATCGAGCTGATCGGGGTCCATGTATCGGAGCGCGCGGTGCTGACGATGCCGCTCCGGCCAGATACAAAAGATCATGCGGGTGATCCGAGCGAGCCATGACATGCGCTCAACCTCCCGACAGGAGGATGACGCCGGCGATCAGTACTGCGCAGCCCGCGAGCCGCCATGGCCCAACCTTCTCGCGCAGGATCACCATGCCCATGAGCGCGCCGACCATCATCGACATTTCTCGCATGGGAGCGACCATGCTGAGTGGCGCGCCCGAGGTCAGCGCCGCTAGCACGAGGATATATGAGAGTGGCGAGAGCAGTCCGACACCGACCGCAACCCACCAATAGCCACGCATGGCCTCAATAGCGCGGCGTGGGTTCGCAATCACTAGTGGCGCCAGAAGGAAAAAACGGAGCAGGTTCGAGAACCAGTCCAGTATGACCGGCGCGATTCCAAGCGACTTGACGGTATAGGCGTCAACCACCGTATAGGATGCGATCAAGCCACCCGTTGCTGTGCCCCAACGTACGCCGGATTGCCCGCCGGGAAGCCTGAATGCGGATAGGTCGCCCTGCGTGGAGATAAGGCCGATCCCGGCGACCACGAGAAGCAGTCCCCCCAAGCCCTGTCCGGATGGCGTTTCCCCAAGGATGAGGAAAGCTCCAAGCGTCGAGAGCATTGGGGCGGTTCCACGCGCGATGGGATAGACCACCGACAGGTCCGCGACCTGATATCCACGTTGCAGGCACAGGCTATAGG
>NZ_BBWM01000006.1:0-8801 GCF_001463805.1 Aureimonas sp. D3
TACGATCTTTGATACTTTTGTATATTCAAAAGCACAAGAGTTCAAAGATCGAGAAGTGAGAATCCTTCGCGTGCCAAGACGCGCCACCACCATGCGCTCGTCAGCGACGCGGGTTTCACGGTCGATGACGAGCGCATCGCGGAGTGGAGCACCCAGCCCTTGAGGTCCGCATGTCGTGGCGGCGGGCATGAGACAGAGAGATCAGCGTCTCAGGGCTTCGCAAGAACCGCCAGACCCAGAATGCAGGCCGCTTCGGGCTGATGAAACGGATGGACGGTCAGAGCTTCGGAGAACCGAAGCATCGGGAGAGCACAGGCTTGCGCGCGCCGCCAAAAGTTCGGGAAGCCGCCGGCCCTGCATGCCCTGGTCGGCGGCCCCGGCGTCAAAACCGATAGGTCGCGTTGACGCGGAAGGATCGGCCGGGCTCGGAATAGAAGAGGTTCGGCTGGGAACGCGTTTCAGGCACGTTCACCGCGTCATAATAGGTCTTGTCGAAGAGGTTGAAGATTCCGGCCGCGATCTTCAGGCCCGGCAGCGGCTCGGGCTCCACCCAGGCGGTGACATCCACCACGCCATAGCCGGGCGCGGTGAACCCGTCGTCCACCTTGTCCCGCCGCGCGGCGAGCTTGGTCGTCACCTCGCCGCCCCAATGCGTTTGCGCGTAGCCCAAGCCGAGGATCGCGGTCAGCGGCGGCACGGAGTCGAGATAGGTATCGTCCGTCAGGTTGCGCCCTTCGGCATAGGCGAGCGAGGCGCGCGCCGTCCAATGGTCGAGGAAGCGGGCATGAGTGCCCAGCTCGACGCCCGAAATCCGGGCGTCGGGAACGTTGGTGTAGCTCGACACGCCGCCCAGCGGATATTCCCCGCCCGGCCTGGTCAGCTGCACTGTGTCGATGAAGTTCTGATAGCGCGTGGTGAAGAGATTGATCCGTGCGCCCAGCGCCTCGTCCCCGGCGCGCAGGCCGACATCGAACCCGTCACTCGTTTCGGCCTCGAGATCGGCATTGCCCCGGCGCAGATAGGAGCCGACCGCGCCATAGCGCGAATACAACTCGCCCACCGTCGGCGCGCGGAAACCCCTCGTATATTGCGCATAGGCGGTGAGAGCGGGCACCAGATCGTATTCGACACCGATCTTGGGCGAAAAGGCGTGGTCGCTGTTCTCAGGCGGCAGCTTGCCGTCATAGGCTGCGCTGGCGCGATATTCGGGCGTGGATTCCGGTTCGTTGTCGTACCAGTCGAAGCGCAGGCCCGGTGTCACGCGCAGCCGGCCCACGAGAAGCGAGACCTCGTCCTCGCCGTAGAGGCCGACGAGGCGGCTGGTGACATCGGGGGCGTCGGCCTGGTTGGTGTGGAGCATTCCGCAGGCGAAGCGATCGCGCGCGCGGCGCAGCGAGCAGGCGTCCCGCCCGGCGGAATATTGCGTCGTGTCGGCGCTGCGAAGCTCGGTGCCGAAGGTCAGGCGGTGCCGGACCGAGCCCGCGTCCAGTGTCTTGGAGGCGAAGCCGTTGAAGCCGACCGCCGCTTCCTCGATGGAATTGTCGCGCGTGAAAGGCCCGATCACCGAGGTCGAACGCAAGGCATCGACGGTCGTGTCGCGCGAGACGTCCTGATAATACAGAACCGCCCGCGCCGTATCGATCCAGCCTTCGCCGTCCGGCGTGTCGAAATCATAGGTCAGCGCCGCCTTGCGCCGCTCGACCTCCTCACCTGTGTGATAGTTGCCGGCGCGGTAATTGCCGGTCGCGCTCTGGCTGGTGCGCCCGTCGATCGTCGCGTCGCGATGGTAGATTTCGCCCGCAAACCCGAAGCGGTGCCCACCCTCCACATTCTGATAGACCTTGGCCAAGAGGCTATAAGCCTCGTCATCGGCCGGATTCGCCTTCGTGCGGGAGGCGCCGAGACTGTCGGCCTCGCCCATCGTCTCCGTTTCGTGGCCGCTGCGATAGGTGCCCTGCACCAGCGCCGTCGTGTCGCCTGCGCGGATCGCCAGGGCATGGCTGGTGAACCCGCTTCGATCGGCCGAATCATAGCCGGACTTCGACAGGGTGCCGATGCGACGCCCGCCCAGAAGCAGGTCTTCGGGCTCAAGCGTTCGCAGCGCCAGAACGCCGCCGAGCGCGCCCGAGCCCAGAAGCGGGTCCGCCCCGCGCGTCACGTCCAGCGCTGAGAGGGCGTTGAAGTCGAAACTATCCGCCCCGCCGTTCGCACCGCGCGTCACGTCGCTGAGATAGGGCACGCGAATGCCGTCGATCGTGGTGAGGACGCGCGGCCCTTCGAGGCCGCGAATATTGATGCTATTGGTGGCGCGATTGAAGGAAATGCCCGCTTCCTGCGTGCGGCCGAGATCCTGAATCGTGTCGATCAGCTGATTGTCGATCGCCGCGCGCGTCGTGGTGCTGGTGGTCTGCGTTCCAGCCACCCCGTCCGAGGCCCCGGCCTCACCGGATTCGACCGTCACGGTCTGAAGCTGAACCGCATCGGTGGCCGACACCGCCGTCTGAGCTTGCGCGGCTTGAGGGGCGAACAGGGCGCAGGCGGCCACACCGATCAAGAGAGTTCGACTGGTCACGGCCATCTGCCCTGATCCTTTCCGAGATGAAAGCAACAAAAAGATCGCGCACGCCTCGATCGAGGCCGAGGCGCTCAACGCCATCGCGTACTGCGCTGTCTATCTCCCGTAAAAACGAAGAGTCAAACAAATACGACTCGAATTTACTACATCAGAACGCTTCAAAACTGCCATTTCAATCTATAGAATCATTCAAAGAACCATTCTAAATTGAATTTATAGGGTTATTTACTTGACGCATCGCACGCGCGGATATTAAGCAGGCTCGATCATTTCAGTTTCGGAACGGCCTGCCATGCGCGCATCCCCCCTCGCCCTCGCTTTGTCGCTACTTTCCCTTCCCGCACTTTCGACCGCTGCCCGCGCCGACCCGCTGCCGACACGGGTCGTCTCGATCGGTGGCGCGGTGACGGAAATTCTCTATGCGCTGGGCGAAGCGGGCCGCGTTGCGGCGGTGGATACGACCAGCCTCCATCCGCCCGCCGCGCTCCGAGAGAAACCCAATGTCGGCTATCTCCGCGCGCTGTCGGCCGAGGGCGTCCTGTCGCTGTCGCCGGACCTCATCCTCATGGACAATGGCGCGGGGCCGAAAGAGGCCGTGGCGCTGATCGACGCTGCCGGCGTGCCGGTTCGCCATGTGCCGAGCGGGCAGACCGTCCCCGAACTGCTGGACAAGATTCGCATCGTGGCCGGCGCGGTCGGGCGCGAGGCCGAGGGCGAGGCCATGGCGCAGCGCACGGAGCGCGAATTGCAGGCCCTGGCGGAGGACCTGAAAGGCATCCAGCAGAAGCGCCGCGTTCTCTTCATCCTGTCGATCGCGGACGGGCGCGCCAACGCGGCGGGGCGTGGCACGGGGGCGGATGCAGTGATCCGTCTGGCCGGCGGCGAAAACGTCTTTGCGGATGCCGAGGGCTACAAGATGCTCTCGCCTGAAGCTGCCGCCGCGCTCCAGCCGGACGTGATCCTGATGGTGGATCGTGCCGGCCCGGGCGGGCCGGACCCTTTGTCGATCCCAGCGTTGGCCGCCACGCCCGCCGGCCAGACGGGAAGCGTGGTTCGCATGGACGCGGCCTATCTCTTAGGCTTCGGCCCGCGCCTGCCGGCAGCGCTGCGCGATCTCGCCGCGCGCCTTTACCCCGAGGCAGGCCTGCGCGCGGCCGCGCCAGCGCCCGAGAAGGCGGCCCATGTCCGTTGAGGCCTTGCCTCTCGTGGCTCACGCCCGCTCCTCTGCGGGGGACCGCAGCGCCAGCGCGCGCTTGGCGACGCTCGCCCTTTCGCTGCTGCTTCTCGCCGTGCTGATCGCCGCGCTCGGCACCGGCCCCTCGCCCCTCTCGCCCGGCCGCGTCGGCGCGATCCTGCTGGCCGGGCCAAATGGTCAAGTCGCATCGCTCGCCGACACGGTGATCGTCTGGCAGATTCGCCTGCCGCGTGTTCTCTTGGGGACCTTGGTTGGCGCGTCGCTGGGGCTGGTCGGCGCGATGATGCAGGGCCTGTTCCGCAACCCGCTGGCCGATCCCGGCCTGATCGGCGTATCATCAGGCGCGGCCTTTGCGGCCGTTGCCACGATCGTTCTTTCAGGCGGCGCGCTTGCGCCCCTCGCCGCCGCACTCGGCCTCTATGCCCTCCCCGTCGCCGCCTTCGCCGGCGGTCTGGCCGCGACGCTGCTGATCTACCGGATCGGTACGCGGGCGGGCCGCTCCTCGGTCGCGCTCATCCTGCTCGCGGGCATCGCGCTCGGGGCCTTCGCGGCGGCCGGCACGGGCTTTCTCGTCTATCTTAGCGACGACAACCAGTTGCGCGACCTCACCTTCTGGAGCCTCGGCGGTCTGTCGGGCGCGACCTGGACCAAGCTTTGGGCCGGCCTGCCGATGATGGGCGCGGCGCTTCTCCTGTCGCCCTTCTTGGCGCGCGGGCTCAACGGCATCGTGCTCGGCGAAGCCGAAGCCTATCATCTCGGCATTCGCGTGCAGCGGTTGAAGCGCCTGACGATCCTCCTCGTGGCACTCGCCACCGGCGCGGCCGTCGCGGTGTCGGGCACGATCGGCTTCGTCGGCATCGTGGTGCCGCATCTCCTGCGCCTGTGGTTCGGGCCGGATCACCGCCATCTCCTGCCCAATGCCGCGCTCGGCGGTGCCATTCTCCTGCTTCTCGCCGACATGGCGGCGCGCACGCTGGTGGCCCCCGCCGAACTGCCGATCGGCATTCTCACCGCCGCGCTCGGCGCGCCCGTCTTTCTCTGGATTCTGCTGCGCCGTCGCGGCCTCGCGGGGCTCTGATCGCCGATGCTTACTCTATCCTCGGCCAGCCTCGCCTATCGCGGCCATACCGTCGTTCATCCGCTGGATCTCGCGATCGAACCCGGCATGGTGACGATCGTGATCGGGCCGAACGGCGCGGGAAAGTCGAGCCTTCTGAAGCTGATGACCGGCGAGGTCGAGCCGTCAGGCGGCGAGGCTCTGTTGGACGGTCAGCCCCTTTCCCGCTGGACGCCCGAGCGCTTGGCACGCCGGCGCGCCGTGCTGCCGCAAAGCTCCAGCCTCGCCTTTCCCTTCACCGTCGCGGAGGTCGTGCGCTTCGGGCTGGAAGCGGGCGGCCGAGCGCGCGAGCCCGCCGCGATCCAGACCGCGCTGGCCCGAGTCGATCTCGCAGAGTTCGCCGGGCGGTTCTACGAGGAATTGTCGGGGGGCGAGCAGCAGCGGGTGCATCTCGCCCGCGTTCTCTGCCAGATCGGCGCGCCCGTCGCGGAGGGCCAGGCGCGGCTTCTGTTTCTGGACGAACCGGTCTCCAGCCTCGACATCCGACACCAGCTCGGCGTGCTCCAGATCGCGCGCGACTTCGCGGAAGGCGGCGGTGCCGTGGTCGCCGTGCTGCATGATCTCAACCTCGCCGCCGGCTTCGCCGATCGTCTCGTCGCCATGGCAGGCGGGCGCATCGCCGCCGACGGGCCGCCCGCCGCAGTGCTGACCGACCGGCTGGTGGAAGAGGTCTTCGGCGTTCGACTGCCGGTCTGCGCAACGCCCTTCCCGCCCCAACCTTTCGTCCTGCCGCAGACGGCGGCGCAGATCAGGAATGCCCCATGGACACGCTAAGCGATCCAACCACGGCCGGTGCCACCCCCTTCTACGCCACGGGCAAGCGCAGCCGCGACCTCGCTGCTGAACTTGGCCTGACGGAGGCCGACCTTCTCGCCCGGCATCGCGGGCCGGAGGTCGTGCGCCTGCGCCTCGCCCCGAAGGCGCTGGTGGAAGCCCTGCCGGCGCTCGGCGAAGTCATGGTGCTGACGCGCAACGACGCGGCTGTGCACGAGAAGGTCGGCACGTTCGGGCAAATCCGCTTCGGTCTGGAAACCGGCCTCGCGCTCAATCCGCCGATCGACCTGCGCCTCTTCCCCCGCCATTGGCGCGCCGCCTTCGCGGTGGAGACCCCGCATGAAGCCGGCTCGCGCCGCTCGGTGCAGATTTTCGACGCGGCGGGCGATGCGGTGATCAAGGTGCATCTGCGGGCCACCTCCAGCCTCGACGCTTTCGAAGCCCTGCGCACGCGCTTCGCCGCGCCCAAGGCCGAGCCGCTGGACATCGCGCCCTACCCGGCGACATCGGCCACACAGGCGGGCGATCCGGCGGTCTTCCGCGCCGAGTTCTCGCAGATGCGGGACGTCCACGAGTTCTTCCCGCTCCTGCGCCGCCATGGGCTCGACCGGCGCGCGGCGCTCCGCCTTCTCGGCCAGGATCACGTGCAAAAGATCGGCGCGCTGGCCGCGACCCGGCTTCTGGAGGACGCCAGCGCCACGGGCCTGCCGATCATGTGTTTCGTGGGAAATCGCGGCTGCATCCAGATTCATACCGGCCCGGTCGAGACGATCCGCGCCATGGGGCCTTGGATCAACGTGGTCGATCCCGGCTTCAACCTGCATTTGCGCGAAGATCTGGTGGCGGAGGCCTTCGCCGTGCGCAAGCCGACGCGGCATAGCGAATTGACCTCGGTCGAACTCTACGACGCCCGGGCCGAGCTGATCGCGCAGTTCTACGGCGTGCGCGACGAAGACGGGCCGGAAGACCCGCGCTGGCGCGCGCTGGTGACGCGGCTTGGGGCTGGCTTCAGCGCTTGAGAGACTGTTGGCATCACCCATTCTCTAGTTTAGAATGATTCTAAAGTAGAGTCTTGGAGAGCCTCCATGCGTTTCCTGCCGTTCGGCCGCCGCGCCTTTTCCGACCTCAGCGAGCGTGAAATCCTCGCGCTCGCCATCTCGGCGGAGGAGGATGACGGCCGCATCTATGCCACCTATGCCGAGCGGCTGGAGGCGGACTATCCGGCTTCCGCCGCCGTGTTCCGCGAAATGGAGCGCGAGGAGGACGGGCATCGCCGCGCCCTGATCGCCGAGCACGAACGGCGTTTCGGTCCGACCATTCCGCTGATCCGGCGCGAGCATGTGGCGGACTACGTCTCGCGCCGCCCGGTCTGGCTGGTGGAGAATCTCGGGCTGGAGCAAATCCGCGCCGAGGCCGAGCGGATGGAGGACGCCGCCGCCCGCTTCTACGAGGCGGCCGCCGCGCGCACGAGCGACGCCGGCACACGCCGTCTCCTGGGCGATCTCGCGGCCGCCGAGCGCGGCCATCAGACGCGAGCGGGCGAACTCGAGCAGGCGCACCTCAGCGAAGGCGCGCGCGCCGACGAAGCGACGGCCTCCCGGCGGCAATTGATCCTGACGCTGATCCAGCCGGGCCTGGCCGGGCTGATGGACGGCTCGGTCTCCACCCTCGCCCCGATCTTCGCCACGGCCTTCGCCACGCGCGATCCGGCGACGACGCTGACGGTCGGCCTCGCGGCCGCGATCGGCGCGGGCATTTCGATGGGCTTCACCGAGGCGGCGCATGACGATGGCAAGCTGTCGGGCCGTGGCTCACCCATCAAGCGTGGCCTTGCCACAGGCCTGATGACGACGCTGGGCGGGCTCGGCCATGCCCTGCCCTATCTCATCTCGGAGTTCTGGACGGCGACGATCGTCGCCTTCGTGGTCGTTTTCATAGAGCTTTGGGCCATCGTCTGGATTCAGAACCGCTTCATGGAAACGCCGATCTTGCGCGCGACGACGCAGGTCATCATCGGCGGCGCGCTGGTTCTGGCGGCCGGCATCCTGATCGGCGGTGGTTGAAACGAAGGCTTAACCACCACACGCTATAAGAGAGAACAGGATAATTCACGCGCGAGGCATGAGGCCGGAGCGATCGAACCGGCAGGGCCGCGCAGGACGCGCCGGCTCTGCTTCGAGGGATGAAACCGCTCATGCTCAGTGCCCTGCAGAACACGGCCGTCCAATTGCTCCGGCCTGTCGTGACACCCGATCCGCGCAACCGCATCGGGCCAGCCGACAGCCCGATCGCGGCCGCGCAGAAAACAGCTGCCGCCGGTCCGCTTACCGGCGCGGATAAACCCGGCGTCACGCAAGTCAAACTCAAGCTGTTCGAGCGGCTGGGTGAGGCGCTTGGCCTGAAAGTCGAGGATTACGCCTCGCTCGGTTCCTATGCCCGCGCCGTGCGCGGCGCGATCGAGGCGACCCGGCAGCAGGAGGGCGGCGCTGCGGCGCTTAAGGCGATCGAACAGACGCTGGACCTCAACAAGCTCGGCATGACGCTCGACACGCTGATCGGCGCGATGGAGGAACCGGAGGGCGAAGCCGATCGCGCCTTGGAAAAGGCGCTCGCCGAGTTTCTGGGCGTCGAGCCCCCCAAGGCGAAGAGCGGCGCAGGCCCCTTCCAAACGGACGCGCTCGGCCTCTACGGGTCGGCGGCCGGGCGGTAGGACCGCGCAGGCTCCCTCATCTACGAAAGCCATCCGTTTTCGCGCTCAGCGATTGCGTTCCATGCCATAGAAAAAAAGGCCGATCCGGGGGCGACGGGCTCGCCGGGTCGGCGTCCGCGCGTCCCGGCCCTGACGCACGGAAGACCGGATGTCGCCATTGCCGAGGTCTTCGGCACCCTTTACGATCCTTTTCACGCGGCAAAGGTGGAGGCCAGAACCCGTGGGCGTTCGGGCCGGTATCCCCAACCAACCGGCTGAGATCGCCGACAAGTTGAGCGCCGGTTGCGGGAGGACAGTTCCCAAAACATCCGATCGCCTCTCGGACTATCCGTTTCGCGTCAAACCTCTCTCCGCCCCTCGTAGCGGTTCGCCGCCCCCGACCTAATATCGAACCGTCCGAAAGGGCCTCGTCCATGAACATCGCTCCTCA
>NZ_BBWM01000007.1:0-556 GCF_001463805.1 Aureimonas sp. D3
CGCCGTGCGCGACCAGCTTGTCAAGCTGAACTATTTCGCCCAGTCCGCCGGCTCCATTCCCGGATCGCTTTTCGCCGAGAAGCTCCTGGAGAAGATGCCCGGCCTGTCGCGCGTCTACTTCAACAATTCCGGCTCGGAGGCCAACGAGAAGGTCTTCAAGATGGTCCGGCAGATCGCCGAGCGCCATCACGGCGGCCAGAAATGGAAAATCCTCTACCGCGAGCGCGACTACCACGGCACCACGATCGGCACGCTCGCCGCCTCCGGCCAGTTGCAGCGCGCCGCCATGTACGGACCCTACCCGGACGGCTTCGTCATGGTTCCGCACTGCCTGGAATACCGCAAGCAGTGGGATGTCGAGAACTATGGCGAGCGGGCGGCCGACGCGATCGAGGAGGTGATCCTGCGCGAAGGGCCGGACACGATCGGCCTTCTGTGCCTCGAACCCGTCACCGCCGGGGGCGGCGTCATCGTGCCGCCCGAGGGCTACTGGCCGCGCGTGCAGGAGATCTGCCGCAAGTACGACATTCTCCTGCATATCGATGAGGTGGTCTGC